>NZ_JBHZAL010000015.1:196631-197008 GCF_042754245.1 Nocardia sp. NPDC059228
GCCCCCGCGGGGGTCGGCGGGCTGCGGCGGGCTGATCCCCGCGCGGCCCAATTTTGAGTTTAGCGGATTTTTCTGGGGTATCCCACCCCCGCGCGGCCCCCACCCCACCAGCATGTTTGGTGAAAGTTGTTGCCCACGTTGGCATATAGGTGAGGTCTCCGGTATTTCGGATTAGCGACCAAGCAAATCTGAATAGCCGGAGACCTCGTGGCCAGCGTAGCGGTGGCGGGGCGAGCGGATCTGACCGATGCCCAATGGGCGCGGTTGGAGCCGTTGTTGCCTCGTGGGAAGAAGGCGGGACGCCCGTCGAAGTGGACGAAACGTCAGCTCATCGACGGGATCCGGTGGCGGACGCGGGTCGGGTCGCCGTGGCGGGA
>NZ_JBHZAL010000016.1:0-171767 GCF_042754245.1 Nocardia sp. NPDC059228
GCACCACAGGTCGTGCACGACCACAACACCTCAGGATCGATGACACCACCCACATCCTCGCCACCGACCAACGGCCGCTCGGCCTCCGCGCGCGCCGCCTCCGAAATCCGCGCCAGCGCACCCTCGTCCGGCTTACCCTCGCCGTCGACCAGACCGATCTCCTCGCCACCCATGTCCTTACGGCCACCGGCGAGCAGATACGGGGCCTTCGCGTAACCATGATCACGCAACGACATGATCAACAACTTCGGCGAGAGCGGCTTACCGGTATTCCAGGCCGGACACTGCGACTGACAACGACCACACTCGGTACAGGTCGTGACGTCGAGAATGTCCTTCCACGAGAAATCCTCGAACCTACCCACACCGAAAGTGTCATTGTCCGGATCGGCGGTCTCCATCTCGATCGGCTTACCACCCGACATCATCGGCTTCGCCGCACCCAGGGCGACATCACCGTCGGCCTCACGCTTGAAATAGATGTTCGGGAAGGCGGCGAACCGGTGCCACGCCACACCCCAGGTGACATTGCGGCCGACCAGCAGCAGGAAGGTCGCGCCGGAGACCAGCTTGATGAACGCGAAGATCGACACCATGATCACCGAGTCGGGCAGCAGCTTGGCCACCTGCTCGGTGAAGAAGTCGCTCCAGGTGTGGGATTCGTGATAGGTGGCGATCTTGCCCGCCTTCACGAAGGTCATGCCCAGGCCCTCGACGAGGACGATCGCCTCGATGACGTACGCGGGCGCGAACCGGGAACCGCTGAACCGGGACAGCCGCTGCGGCACGCGCGGGTGATTCAGCTGGCGGATGACGATCAGCACCAGAATGCCGATCACGGTGCCGATGCCGAGGATCTCGTCCACCAGGTGGTAGATGCCCCAGGACCCGACGATGGGCCAGTGGAATTCGGGGTCGAAGATCTGGCCGTACGCCTCGAACCACAGGATGAACCCGGCGAGGAAGCCGATCATGACGAGCCAGTGGGCCCAGCCGACCGTGCGGAATTTGTTCATGCGCGTGTGCGCGAGGAATTCCACGATCATGGTCTTGAAGCGGGGGAAGAATGGCCGCCAGCGATCGGGTGCGGACTGCCCGACCATGACGGTGCGCGCGATGTTCCGCACACCTCCGATGAACGATGCCCAACAGAAGACTGTGAACACCGCCCCAATCGTGCCCAGCGTCACTGTCAGGGCATTCATGTAGCGACCTCTCTTACGGTTCTACGAGCGTCTTGCGAGGCAGCCTGGTTCCGCCTCGAGTTGCTCGTATCCTAATGGACGGTAAGTTACCCGTCGGTAACTTAGCTGTCCAGGGTTTCCCACACCGTAAATCCCGGCAAATCGGTGCGGTAACCAAGGGCAGGCTTACTCGCGAAACGCGGTGTCCAGCAGAAAGAAACGGATCTCGCAAATCGTAGGGTGATCGACTAGGCTCACGCTGTCCGACAGCTGTGCGCGTCTTCACATGCTCGGGGAGGACTCGTCCTAGCGCGTGGCATGGCCCGAGGGAAGCCGGGCCTCGCGTGGCGAAGAGGCGCACAGCGGATATACCTCATGACGGATTGGATACCAACCGAATGAAGCTTCGCAGTACCACTGCGGCTGCTGCCCTGGTCATCGGCGCAATGACCATCGGGATGACGACCGCCCACGCCGACGATGCTCCCGCACAGCCTGCTGGAATCAACTACTCCACCAAGCTGGTCGACGGCAAGACGATCGTTTCCACCCTGAAGAACGGCACCTTCGAGCTCGCCCAGCAGGACGGCGCGACGCCCGAGGACCCGAAGGTCACGGTGGTGAACGTCAAGGACCAGCAAGGCGCGACCGCCATCTCCTTCCCGCTGAAGTTCGACGCCGACGGCACCGACATCCCGGTGAAGTCCGAGGTCAAGGACGACGGCAAGGTGCTCGAGCTGGTCCCGGAGAAGCCGGAGGGCTACCAGCCCGGCACCACCGTGCTCGCCGCCAAGCCGATCGCCTCGGCGGACGAGAACCAGAAGGCGATGAGCAACTTCTCCACTCAGTTCGGCCTGGCCATCGGCATCGGCAGCTTCGTGGGCACGGCACTCGGCGCGATGATCGGCTGCGTCGTGACCATCGTGGCCGGCTGCGTTCCCGGTCTGGTGGCCGGCGCCGGTATCGGCGGCATCCTCGGCACCATCGCCGCGGGTGGCCCGACCCTGGTCGCCGCGGGCATCGGCCTGCTGCAGACCCTGCAGGCTCCGGATGGCACCACCCAGTGGGCCACGACCAGCAAGCCCGCTCAGGTCACCCAGAACTGAACCACCGCCGGGGTTTTCGAGCCCTGGCACGCTGAACCCGTTCGGCCCGCCTCGCTCGTCGCAGGCGGGCCGAACGCGTTGGCGGGCCGATCAGGCCGGTAGCTCCAGCCGGCCGTCGAACGACACCGTGTCGCGGCGGTGGGCGAACCGGGCGAAGGTACGCTCGGTCATCACGTAGCTGCCGTCCTCACGCACCAGAAGAACTGTGCTGCATCGGGTTCCGTGCACGGGATGATCGACGAAGCGCGCGGAGGCCGCGCGTTCGGTGAGCGGGTCCAGTCCGGTCTCCGGCAACTCGGAGGCGCCGGCGGGGGTGCGGTCGGCCAGGGCGGCCAGATAGCTCTCGACATCGCCCGGATCCGCCGCGGCCATGGCGGACAGCGCACGCACGCCCTCGCGGACCTTGGGCCAGGCCGGATCATCGGTGCCGGTCGATACGCTGCCGTCGGGTTCGAGGGATCCCACGAGCGCATTGTTGGACAGGCCGTGGAAGCCCGGCGCGAGTTCGCGCGGGGTCCGGTCGCTCCGATTGCTGTGCCACCACAGCGTTTCCAGATCCGAGACCACCAGGTTGTTGCCGTTGTAGTCGTCGGGCGCGGCCGCGACGCCGCGCACGAACTTCTCCGGGACCGGATCGCCGCGCAGGAAATCCATCAGCAGCGCGCCCCGGGAGCGGGCATCGGGGCGGAAGTCGCCGGGCCGGCGCACATTGGTGACCGTCGCGAAGCGGTGCCGATCGGACAGCAGACCCAGCCAGGTGCCCGGCACCGGGCCCGCCGCACCCAGATCCCGGCCCGCCAGCAGCCCGGGCACCTCGTCCCAGGGACGGAGCGATTCCGTTGGGCGGGTGAAGAATTCGTCCCGATTGGCGGCCACGATCAACCGGTACTCCGGATGCGCCCGCCAGCCGAGCAACACCAAACACATGACCCCAGCATGCCCGACCGAGGCTCGACGCGACCATGCCCGCCCGCTGCCGCCCGCCGCCCCTGCGCTGCCACCCGGGGGCACACCCCGGTACCCCGGAATGCGAAAAGGCCGGTAGCGGTTTGGCTACCGGCCTTTTCGAGGGTGCTGTGATCAGAGGGTGCGCACGCGCAGGCCCGGGTTGTCGGAGAGCACGGTGCTCACCGGCTGCGCGAACAGCTGCGGGGTGTTGCCGGTGATGAGACCGATCAGGTTCGGGATCTCGCAGACCGGGTAGTCGGCGACCGAGGAGGCGCTGGAAATGCCCAGGGCCAGGGTGCCGGTCACCAGCGGGCCGCCCGAATCACCGGGCAGGGCGCAGATATTGGCGGAGAACGACTGGGTGAGCATGCGGTCGCCGACCTGGACGGTCTGGTCGACGGCGTTCACCACGCCGCAGCTGAAGCCGGTGCGCGCACCCGACTTGCAGACCGGGGCGCCGACCACCGGCACGGCCACGCCGGTGATGTTGACCGGGGCCGCGCCCGGGACGTTCACCAGCGGATTGGAGAAGGCGTCCCGGTACTGGTCGCTGATCCCGATGATCGAGTAGTCCTGGTTGCCCAGCACCGACTTCTGGAACACGCCGACCTGCGGGCCCAGGCTCTCGCCGCCGACCATCTGGTAGACGCCCGGCGAGTTGGCGCCGGGGGTGGCCGAGATGTTGGGGTTGCAGTGGCCCGCGGTGATGTTCACGACATTGCCGTTGCCGTCGGTGCCGTTGAAGCCGAGCGAGCAGCGCAGCGACATGCGACCGGCCACCGAGGCGTAGGCCTGGCCGGCGGCCATGGTCTGCGGGCCGGCACCGGCGATGTCGGAAGCCTTCGGGACGTCCTGGCCCTCGCCGCCGACCGGCGGAGCGGTCATGACGATGACCCGGGCCGGGTCCACGAAGCCGGGCAGCGGCAGGTCGGGCTTGTCCACCCGCACCGCGATGCTGTTGTTCAGGGTGTCGATGGCCACGCCCCGGATGGCCTTGGACACGGACTCCGGCTGGTCCTTGAGCCACTGCTGGAAGGCGTTCTTCTCACCGCGCAGCGTGGTCTCGCTCTTGGCGACGTCCTTGGCGGTGAAGCCGGCGTCCGCCACGGCCTTGCGGGCCTGGTCCAGGCTGTCGCCGGGGGCCAGCGCCACGATGGCCTTGCCGGTCTCGTCCAGCCAGGCGCCACCGAAGACGCCCGGGAACTGCCGCTGGGCGGTGGTGGCGAAGGTGGCCGCCTTCTGCGCGATGTCGGCGCGCTGCAGGTAGTCCTGCGGGGAGATCTTCAGGTCGCGGGTGATAGCGGTGACCAGCTCGGCCGGCAGATCCGGTGTGGCGGGGGTCGCGGGCTCCGCGTGCGCACTCGCCGCCAGGGGTCCGGCGACGAGCACAGTGGTGGCCGCGATCGCCGCAGTTCGGACAAGAGACCGTGGGCGGCGGCCCACGGCAGGCATGGAGATGCGCATACGTGGCAGGAGCATGGCCCCGACTATATGGTGTCGGGCCGGTTATGCCTACTTATTGGCAGATGACGTTTCGGTATTCGGCGGGCAAACAGCGGGCGTGTCTTGAACACGCGCAATGAGAGAGGTGTCCGATTTTCGCGGCCCGCTGGAACGAGCCGCGAATCATCACGCGTTGGAACGCGTCCGGACCTGAATTCCGCTGCCGACGCCGCCGCCGGAATTGGCGTCGATTTCAGTGAGGATCGCGCGCACCGGGATGCCAAGCGACGCGGTACCACCATACTGCGCCAGCGCGGTATTGGCCTCGTTGCAGTTCGGCGCGTCGGCCGCATTCGAGCCGCTGGTGATGCCCAGCGCCAGCGTGCCGGTCACGATCGCGCCGCCGCTGTCACCGCCCAGGGTGCAGGCGCTGGAGGCGAAGCCGCGCACCGTCTTGGACTGGCCCTCGGCGGTGAACAACTGGGTCTCGACCCGGTCGGCCACCACGAAACCACAAGTGAAGGTGGAGGATTGACCGGACTTGCAGACCGGCGCGCCGGTGATCGGGTCGGCCACCCCGGTGATGGTCAGGGTGGTGCCGTTGGCGCCGCGCACCGACGGCTGATCCATCCCGGCCCGCACCGCGTCGTCGTTCAGCTTGATGACCGAATAATCGAGTGCGCTGCGGCCGCCCAGATTCGAGGAGACGAAGCTGCCGGCCTTCGGGCTCGACACCAGGTTTTTCACATTCGGAATGTAGACATCGGCGCTGGTGCCCTTGTCCACATTCGGATTGCAGTGTCCGGCACTGATGTTCAGGGCGTTTCCGGCGGAATCCACACTGTTGAAGCCGAACGAGCACACATCGACGCTGCGCAGCGACGAATCACTGAGCGCGGTCGGCGCGGTGATGTAGGTGTCACCGCCCATGGGGCGCCGTTCGACCGGGCCGCCGGAATCCGGCGACAGCATCACCTTGATATTCGCGATCAGCGTGGGCAGATTCAGCAAATGCCCGGCCGGGGTGTTCGCCACGCTGAGCACCAGCTGGCTGTTGAGGAAGTCGATGGCGACCGAATTGATGGCATTGGACAGATCGCGCGGCAGGCTGGTGATCCACATGTTCAGCTGATCGGCCGAACTCTCGAGGTTGTCGGCGCTGATCGGGGCCAGCCGGGTCTGGTAGCCGTCGGCGGCGGCGATCTTGGCGGCATCGAGCGAGGTGACGGCCATGACCGGCTTGCCGTCGGTGCCCAGCCACGCGCCCGCGAAGTCGTCGGGACGCTGGCTGCGGAAAGTCGTTGCGTAGTCCCGCAATTGCTGGGCCTGGTTGGCGCGGTCCAGATATTCGGCGGGCGTCATCTTCAGATCGCGCTGGATGGCGGTGACCAGCTCGGCCGGAAGTTTGTCGGCGGCAAGCTGATCCGCGGACGCCGGGGCGGCGGTGGCGGTGCTGAGCAAGGGACCGATGAGGACGGTCGAGGCGAACGCGACGGTGGCTGCTCGAACCGTGGCGCGACGCGCCATGAACTTGCGCATGGAGTCCCTTCGTAAGTGCACCAGCAGACCGATGTCCCGGGCCCGGATCCGGTTACCTTCCGGAAGGTCGGTCAGCGCACCACTTTAGGGCATCAACCACCGAAGGGCTCTACGAAATCAACGCGGATTCTGTCCCCATGGATCCTGCAGCACCGGCGCTTGCGGCAGCTCGAAGGTCGGCACCGACGGATACTGGTAGATCGGCGGATACGGGCGTGTCGTCGTGGGCGGCGTGCTGTGCGGGGTGGGGCTCGGTGTGGTGGCCGGCGGGTCCGGTGTGGTCGTCGGCGGTGGCGGCGTGGTCGTGGGGTCCGAGGTGACCGGGATGTCCGCGGCATCGGCGGGCGGCGCGGCCGCGGTCGGATTGTCCGAACCGGTCGGCGGTAGCAGCGGCGGCGCCACCCCCGCGGTGGCCACCGGCTCCGAACGCACCTCACCGCGCGGCGGGCCCGGGGTGGAGTCGTCGGTGCGCAACACGGCCGCCACCCCGACGCCACCGAGCAGCAAACCGATCAGGGCGGCCGCCGCGGCGATGATGTACGGGCCGCGGTTGGCGCGCGGCGCGTGGGTGACCGCGACCGCGGCGGTCGCCCGGGTGACGGCCGGCTCGGCGGTGGTGACGGCCGGGACCGCGGCCGAATACGCCTGCGCCAGTTCGGAGGACTTGAGCGCGGGCAGCACGTCGGTGACGTCGGCGGCGTTCTCGGTGGCCGCGGTGGCATCGGGCGGTGTGAGGCCGGCCGGGGTGGACAGCACCGCAGCCAGCGCCGCGCGGGCCGCGTTGTAGGCCAGGGTCTTCCCGGTCTCCGCGTCGGCCTGGGGTAGGTCCCGCTCGCTGACCAGCACCACCGACTTCAGGCCCAGATAGTCCAGCGCCTCGCGCAGGGATCGCACGTGGGCGTCGGGCCAGCCGGTCGGGTGGGCCAGATAGAACTCGGCGGGACCGTTGAGATGTTCGGCGGCCTGACTGATCAGGCAGAAGACCGCCGTGGCCATCAGGTCCTCGGCCCGGTACGCCTCACCGTCGTCCACCGCGAGCCCGGCCGGATCCCCGACCGCGCCCACGAAGCCCCGGATGGAATGGCTGTAGCCCTCCGGTGCGTCGCCGCCGAGCACGGCGTCGCCGTCCTCGGACATGTGCAGGACGGACTCGCGCACGGTGTAGTGCACCGGGAGTGTGGCGTCATCGCCTGTCACCACGGCAACGACGGATTCGTCGTCCGCGATCCGCAGGCCCACCCCAGTGGCCATCCTCTTCTACCTCGCTCGATGCGTCCGGGTGCTCTCCGCGCCGAGGTCAGACGAGGAGTGAACCGTGACCCATGGCGCGAAGCATTGACAATAGCTCCGAACGCGAGCCGGCACCGATTCGACGTCTCATCCGAGCCACGTGATGTTCCACCGTTTTCGCCGAAATATAGAGCCGGGCCCCGATCTCCCGGTACGTCAACCCCAGTAGGACCAGTTCGGCCACCTCACGCTCGCGTTCGCTCAGCACGGTATCGGTGATCGGTTCCGGGCGCGGCTGCGGGGCCGCGGGCTCGGGCGCGCGTACCGGGGACTCCGGCGGCCGAGACTGCGCGCGCACCGTGCGCGCCAGCTTGAGCAGCGCGGTCGCGGTGGCGGAATCACCCGCCGCCAGCGCGGCCTCACTGGCCAGCCGGGCCGCGTCCCAGCGCAGGCCGAGCCCGGCCAGCCGGGCCACCGCGCCCTCCACCTGCGCGCGCACCACCTGACCGCGCAGCACCAGCACCCAGGTGCGGCCCGCGTCCGCCAGCACCGCGGCCTGCGGATCGCCCGCCGCGGCGGAGGTCTTGAGCCGATGGGCGTGCGGCAGCAGGGCTTCGGGGCTCTCCTGGGCGATGGCGGCCTGAATCGCGTACCAGTGGAAGGCATTCGACCAGGCGGGCGGCTCACCGAGCCGGCGCAGCAGTTCGTCGGCGCCGGTCACCAGGGCGGTCATCCGGGCCTCGTCACGCAGGCGGATGCCGGCCAGCCACAGCTCGCCGATGGGCAGCAGCGCCAGCAGATCCGCGCCGACCTCGTCGAACAACGGGAAGGCCTGCTGCCAGGCCATGGCCAGCGCCGCGTGATCGCCGCTGCGCCGGGCCAGGCCGACGATCACGCCGTGCGCGAGCAGCCGATCGCGCGGATCCAGTTCCGTCAGCCGGACTTCCGACATCAGGGTGGCCGCCGAATGTTCGTCGCCGCCCAGCATGGCGACCCACGCGCCCAGCACCAGGCTCTGCGGATCGCGGCTGGGGCTGCGGTCCTGGGTGCCCTGCCGCAGGGCGTCCGCGGCCCGGCGCGGATCGCCCATGCTCAGGCACAGCAGCACCGCGATCGACACCGCCGAGCACGGCAGGAAGCGATCGCCGCCGTCATCGGTGGGGGCCGGACCGGAGTGCGCGGCGTGGATGAGCGCGGACGCCGCCGTGACGGCCGCGCCGCGCCGCGCCTGCGCGGGGCTGGTGAAGCGCTGCACGGCAAGGGTTGTCGGCGCGATGGCCCGCATCTCGGCGGTGAAACCGGTCGGGGCCGAGCCGGCTCCGAAGGTATTCGCCGCGCTCGCAGCGGGTCTCGCCGGCGCGGTGTCGTCGGGGCGCGATCGGTCGCCGATGGGCCGGGCCGCGGGGCTCGCGGCCCGGGCCGGCGCGCCGGTTCCGGCGGCCGGCGTGGCAAAGGTCCGGTGCGGCGGCGGGAATGGGGCGCCGGTGTGGCCGTTCCCGCGATCGGTGCGCGTCGCCGCGCTGAAATCGCCAGGGGCACTGGTCGATCCGATCGTGTCGAACAGGGCATTGGCGATCGAGGCCGCGCGCGCGGTGGCCTCGGTCGGCGGCCACTGGGCGGCATTGACCGACAGCGCCTGTGCGCCGTGGGCGTCACCGGACAGCGACAGCACCGTGGCGGCGACCGCCCAGTCCGGGCCGACCCGGGTCGGTCCGAGCCAGGTGTAGAGCTGGGCGGCCCGGCCGGCCAGGCCGCGCCGGGTCCACACACCGGCGCAGATGCGCACGGCGGCAGCCAGATCCGCGAGCGGGATCGCCGGATTGGCCAGCGTGGGTTCGGCCAGGCGCAGGGCGGTGTCGCCGTCCCCGGCCCGGGCGGCGGCATCGGCCCAGCGCACGGCCAGGGCCTCCGGATCCGCGCCGGCGGCGGCCGCGGCCGCGTAGTGCCGGACCGCCTCGTCGCCGGCGCGTTCGGCTGCGGCACACAGGAATTCGGCCAGCCGCTCGTCGCGGACGCCGGATTCGGCGAGCAGCAGTGCGGTGTGGTCGCGCAGCAGTCCGGCGTCCAGGCGCGCGTGCAGCAGGCGGCGGGCGACGGTCAGGAAGCGGCGGTCGCCGACCAGGGTGCGCAGCGGCGGGACGGCCGGGGCCAGCAGCAGATCGGCATCGGTGACCAGGGCGCTGCCCCGGGCCCGGTCCACCAGATCCTGGGCGGCCGGCGGGGTGACGTCGAGCACCTCGGTGAGCTCGCCGGTATCCAGGCCCGCGCCGATGGCCGCCACCACCAGGGCATCCAGCAGGTCCGGATCGGCGTCGTCGAGACGCGCTCGCGCCCAGGCCGTCACCGCCTGGTCCACCGCGGTCACGCCCGCGTCCAGGCGGGTGGCGCAGGCGGCGGTCAGCGCGGCCACCACACCGCCGTGGATGCCGCCGGTCTGGCGGTGGATGTGCTGGGCCAGCCCGCGCGGCACCATCATGCCCAGTTCGCGGGCGAACGGGGCGATCTCGGTGGCGCCCAGGGCGCGCAGATCGACCACGCGGCCGCGGCGGGCCACCAGATCGGCCAGACCCCGCAGCCGGGGATCATGCGGGCGCGGGCGCAGCGCGATCACCACCGGGTACTCCCCGGATTCGGCTGCGGCGCACAGCAGGTCGAATTCGGCCGGGTTCAGCGCGTGGGCGTCGTCGACGATGAGGGCGCCGCGGGCGCGGCTGTTGCCGTCGGCGCGGCCCGGGGCCGACGCGCGCAACGCGTGCGCCGGATTGTCGGTGTGCGGGACGCCCCGGGCGCGCAACCGCGCTCGGAGGGCGCCCAGCAGGGTGGATTTTCCGGTGCCGGAGCGGCCCCGGACGAGGTAGAGCACCGAGGCGGAATCATCGGAATCGAGATCCCGGAAAATCTCACGGGCGCACGGGATGGAATCCAGTGCGACGGGGGTCATGCCTGTCACTAGGAACCAACTCTCAGCGGCCGGTGTGCGGAACGACCGGTGGAACGGCGTTGCCGAGCTGATCAACTGCATTGTTCAGTGCGCCCGTGGGGAGCGTCACGCTGGGGACCGTCGGCGGCTGGATCTGCGGCACCGTCGGCATCTGGACCGGTGGTTGTTGTTGCTGCTGTTGCGGCGGCTGGGGGCTCGCCGGATTCTGTTGCGGCGCCGGGGTATCGGCCTGCGCGGCGGGGGTGGTCGGGTCGGCGGCGGCGGGTGCGGGGGCCGCGGCGCCGGTGGTGGCCGGGCTGCCGGGCTTGGCCGCGTCCGGATGCGACGCGGGCTTGGTCGCGGAGACCGGGCTCCCGGCCGCCGGAGCCGGGGCGCCGGGGGTGGTGGCCCCGTCCGTCGGCGCCGGGGAGTCGAGCGCCACGGCGGAGGCCGAGGGCGACTGTGTGCCGGCGGGATTCGCGGGCGTGGACTGTCCGCCGGTGCCCATGGCCAGGGTGCCGGTGGCGATGGCGGCCACCGCGACCGCGGCCGCGCCGATCACCGCGAGACGCTTCCAGTGCCGGAAGCCGCCGGCGGGTTCCTCGACCGGGAGGTCGGGCAGCAGCGGAATGCGCTGGGCTGCAGGCGATTCCGCCATCAGCACGGTATCGTCCGCCGCCGCTCGACCGGAATCGCCGCCGGGGCCCAGTGGTTCGGGGTCCGTGGGCCGGGCGGGGGAGCCGGCCCGGGGCCGCTGGGGGAGCCCGGCCGCGGCGCGGCCGGGGGTGGGGGCCGGGCCGCCGTCGGCCTCGGCGAGGCCCACGCCGCCGACCGCGATCGCCGGATGCGCCTCGGTGTCGGTGGTGTCGGCGAGCAGATCGGCGGCCAACAGGGCGGCGCCGTGCGCGCTGAGGTGGGCCGGGTCGGCGGCGGCCGCGACCGGGATGCCGAATTCGGTGGACAGCAGTTCGGTTACCAGCGGGATGCTCGCGCCGCCGCCGATGACCAGGAACCCGTCCAGATCGGCCGCGGTGAGTCCGGCCCGGCGCAGGGCCTCACGGACCAGATCGGTCGAACCGAGGAGCGGACCCCGCAGCAGTTCCTCGATATCGTCGCGAACCAGTCGTACGTCCACTTCCGCCATGGCGGGCAAACGCACGGGCACCATGGTGGCGGTATTTGTGGATAGAGTTTCTTTCGCAATTTTGCAGCGAACGCGGAGTGCCGCTAATTCTTGTTCCACCAAAGGGTCGAAAGGATCGAAATCCTTTTCGCCGACCGCATGGGCGAGCACGAAACGCATTGTCAGCAGATCGAATTCCGACCCGGCCACCTCGGTGGTCCGTACCGGTTCGCCCAGCAGGCCCGACATGGCCCCTGTGCGCGCCACCGAAACCGTCAGGCCGGTGACCCCCAGGTCGTACACCACCATCGCGCCGTCGTGGCTGGACTCGTGCACCTCCTGCAGCCAGCGCATGGCCGCCGTCGGCTCCGGGACCATGGCCACCGCGTCCAGGCCGGCCGCGTCCAGGGCGGTCCGCTGCACCTCCACGGTGTGCTGCGACCACCAGACCGGGTAGCAGGCGACCGTGGCCGCGGCCGGGCCCGTGCCGTCCACCGCGCGGCCGATGGCCGCCGCCACCAGGTCGGCGGCGCGGACCGCGGATCCGTCCCGGGTTCTGATGTCCACGGGATCCCCGACCCGGGCCAGGAAACTGTCCGGAACCTCCGGCTCGGCGCCCAGCACGCTGGGCCGCGTATGTACTGTGTGTTGTCCCCCCGAAGTCGTCACGGCAACCGTATTCGACGACCCGACGGTGATGCCGAGCGCCAGCCCCTGACTCATTCGAGTTCCCCTGTCATTACCCAACGCGCGACCGTTGGATCGCGTGCCGAAAGCTCTTCGGTCCGATTTGTACGAAAAATCTCGGGTTAGGCCGGGTGGCCCACCCCGCCTGTCGGTAGCTGAGGGGATCCCGTTACCGATTCCCCCACAGGTTTGGGGAAATTCCCCTAATGTTCGCCTGCCCCCCTAGGCGACCGCTGTGGAACTTGGGGGAGTTCACCCCGTTACGCGTAACGAGATGCCTTCCTAACGTGAAAGGAAATTCGAGCAGCGCGGGTCAGCGGGGCCCGCCCATCCAGGGAGACGATTCGCCATGAGCCCCAACGCAATTCTCGAGTTCATCCTCAATCTGCTGCGTGACCACGAGGCCGCGGTCAGCTATTGCAACAATCCGGGCGGGGCGCTGGCCGCCGCCGGGCTGGAGAATGTGACCCCCGAGGACATCGCCGCCGTGGCCCCCATGGTGGCCGAGTCCGCACTGGTTGCGGGAGGTTCGCAGCTGTCCGACATCATTGCCGCGGGCGGGACGGCCGGCCTGGGCGCCGACACCGGGCTGGGCGGCTCCGCCGGGCTGGGCGCCGACACCGGTCTCGGGGTCGGGGCCGGCGGCGGCGTGGGCGGCTCGGCCGCGATCGGCGACTCCGCGGGTGTGAATTTGGGCACCACCGCTGCTACCGCCACCCAGGTGTGCCTGACCGGCGACGCCGGCACCGGCCTCGAGCTGGGCCTGTCCGATGGCATCGGCGCGGTCGTCGGTGCGGCCGCCGACCTCGGCGCGGGCCTGTCCGCCGGACTCGGCGGCGCGCTCGGCGTGGCCGGTGACGTCGCCACCGGCGTCGAGGCCGACCTCGGTGGCGTGCTCGGCGCGCAGGCCGCCGCCGACCTGACCTCCGCCCTCACCGGCGGACTCACCGCCGGCGCCGGTCTCCAGACCGGTCTCCAGGGCGCCCTCGACACCGTCACTCAGGCCGGCGCGGACCTCACCGCCGGCCTGACCGGTGCCCTCTCCACCGCCGGCGGCCTCGAGACCGGTCTCGGCGCCAACCTCTCCGCCGCCGTCAACGCCGCCGCCGAGGTGGGCGCGGGCCTTCAGACCGGCCTGACCGGCGCCCTCGACTCCGCTGCCGGCGTCGGCGCGGGCCTCACCGGCGCGCTGAACACCGCCGCCGGAGTGGGCGCGGGCGTGCAGACGGGTCTCGATGGCGCGGTGAACGCGGCGGGTGGCCTCGGAGCCGGCCTCGGCGCCGGGCTTTCCACCGGAATCGACAGCGCACTCGACGCGGGCCTGGGTGTACAGACCGGCCTCAATGGTGCGGCGAATGTGGGCGCGGGTCTCGACGCCGGAATCAACACTCTGCTGGGCGCGGGTACCCAGGCGGGCGCAGGACTGCAGACCGGCATCGGCGGCGCCGCGAACATCGGCGCCGGCCTGGAGACCGGGCTCTCCGGTACGGCCGACTCTCTGGCGGGTGCCGGGACGCAGTTGGGTGCGGGGCTCGAGGGCGGCCTGCACACGGGTGCGGATCTGGGCGCGCAGCTCGGAAGTGGTTTGGAAACGGGCATTTCCGGCGTAGGTAATGCGGCGACGGGGATCGGCGCCGGCGTGCAGGGTGGTCTCGGGACCGGGATCGACACTGCGGTCGGCGTGGGCAACCAGCTGGGTACGGGGCTCGATGCGGGGCTCAACACCGCAGTGGGCGCCGGGACCCAGGTCGGGACCGGTTTGGAGACCGGGCTGGGTGGGGCCGCGAATGTCGGTGCGGGGCTCGGGACCCAGGTCGGGAGTGGCCTTGATGCCGGGGTGCACTCGGCCCTCGGCGCGGGGACCCAGGTGGGCGCGGGTCTGGAGACGGGGCTCGGTGGGGCCGCGAATGTGGGGACCGGGCTGGATGCGGGTGTGCACTCGGCGCTGGACGCGGGGACGCACCTGGGCGGGGGCGTGGATACCGGTCTGACCGGGGTGGGGAATTCGGTGGCCGGGGTCGGGGGCGGATTGGATGCCGGGGTGGGGACGCAGGCCGGTGGGGGCGTGCAGGTGGGGAGTGGGCTCGATGCCGGGGTGCACGGGGGGACCGCGGTGGATGCCGGGTTGCACGGTGCCGGTACGAATCCCTGGGCGGGTGTGGATGTTTCGCAGGCGTTCGGCGGCGGGGTGCATGCTCCGGGTGCGGACGCGTCACTGTTCGGGGATGGTGGGGCGCATACCGGGATGGATCTCGGAACGCACCCGGGCGGAGACGTCGTCGGCGACATTCTGCACTCGTAGGTTGCAGGTCGCTCGCCGCGGTGAGCGACGACCTGTCGGAACACAAACGGCTGGAATAGGTTCGGTGAGCAGGCTGTGACGAGCATGGTGGCGGCGAATCCGCTGTTGACGATGGTGTCGGAGACCATCGCGGTGGCGAAGGCCGCGGAACGCGGGGATCTGGTCGCGCGGCTGGAGACGGTCGCGGGCAAGGTGCGCGATCCGCGGCGGCGGATCCTGGTGGCCGGTCTGGGGAATCAGGGCAAGAGCCGGTTCGTCAACGCGCTGATCAACATGGATGTCTGCCCGGTCGCCGACGATGCGACCACGGCGGTCACCACGGTGCTGTCCTACGGTGAGCAACCGCGGGCGACCGTGGTCGCGGCGGGTGCCGACGGCGGCGAGAACACCAGGGAGCCGGTGCCGTTCGAGGCGGTCCCCGCGCTCACCGCGCGCAGTCCGCAGGGCCGCGCCGTGCTGCGGCTCGAGTTGGAGGCCCCGAGCCGGCTGTTGGCCGACGGCATCGTGGTGGTGGATACGCCGGGACTGGGCGTACACGGAACCACCGGCGCGGCAGGCGTTCTCGCGCAGGCCCCGGCCGCGGACGCGGTGCTGGTGCTCACCGACGCCTCCACCGAGCTCACCGAGACCGAGGTGGATTTCCTGCGGCAGGTGCGGGAGCTGTGCCCGGCGGTGGCGGTGCTGGTGACCAAGATCGACCTGTATCCGCATTGGCGGCAGGTGTTCGAGGCGAACCGGAAGCACCTGCACGCCAATGGGATCGAGATGCCCATGCTGCCGGTGTCGGCGGTGCTGCGCGCGCACGCCATGCGCCTGCAGGACGAGGGCCTGGGCCGCGAGTCCGGGTTCGGGCTGGTGTTCCAGTTCCTGCGCGAGCAGGTGGTGGCCCGGGATCAGGCGGTGATGCAGCGTGCGGTCGCCCTCGACATCTCCTCGGCCGCCGAGCATCTGGCGCTGGCGCTGGGCAGTGAGCTGGTCGCGCTGCGTGATCCCGAGCGGGGCGCGGCGGCCATCCGGGAGCTGCACGCCGCCAAGGCCGAGGCGGAGAAACTGCACCGCCACACCGCCGCCTGGCAGCAGACGCTGGGTGACGGCATCACCGATCTGGCGGGGGATATCGACCACGATCTGCGCAACCGCCTGCGCGATATCGCCCGTACCGCCGAGGACTGGATCGACCAGCACGATCCCGGCCGGCACTGGGACAGCATGGACGAATGGCTCACGGCCACCGTGGGTTCCGCGGTCGGCGACAACCTGGTGTGGACCGGCACCCGCGCGGTGAAGCTGGCCGAGCGGGTCGCCACCCACTTCGACGATCTCGGCGCGGTGGATCTGCCCGAGGTGCGCGACACCCTCGACGACGACTCCCGCGCCGAGTCCTGCACCCTCGCCGATCTGGAACCCGATCTGGGCCTGGGCCACAAGCTGCTGGTGGGGGTGCGCGGCTCCTACGGCGGTGTGGTGATGGCGGGCATGGTCGGCACCATGGCCGGGCTCGCCCTGATCAACCCGCTCTCGCTGGGTGCCGGAGTCCTGCTGGGCGGCAAGGCCTTCAGCGACGACAAGAAGGCCCGCCTGGCCAAGCGTCGTGCCGACGCCAAGCTGGCGGTGCGCCGCTACCTGGACGACATCGCCTTCCACACCGGCAAGGAGACCAAGGACCGCCTGCACCGCATCCACCGCCTGCTGCGCGATCACTTCACCGCCATCGCCGACCGCACCCTGCGCTCCATCGACGAATCCCTGCGCGCCGCCCAGGAGGCCGCCAACCTGGCGGCCGCCCGCCGCACCGAACGCGCCGCCGAACTCGAACGCCGCCTGCGCGTCGTGGCCGAACTCCGCCGTCACGCCAATACCCTCCTCGGCCCGGAACCCCAGGCCGCGCCGGCTCCCGCCGCGCAGCCACAACTCCCGCCCACCGCGCACTAGTGCAGACGGCTCGGCCCGCTAGCGGCCGGGTGCCGCTGCCGACGCCGTTCCAGCGCTGGCGACCGGGCCTGTCATTCCACAACTGAGGTAGGTCAGCGGGCGACCGTTGGACGAACCCACCGCGCGTGGCAGGCGTCCGGGCGTGGTCGTGGCAATGGCACTGGCCAGTTAGGCACTGTGCCGGACCGGCGCGGGGCCGGGAAGAGGCGCGGCGCACCGGGGGGAGGGCGGGGCGTTCACGTCCGGGCCGGGCAAGATCAAGGGTTGGGCAGCCCGGTTCGCGCTGTGGTGAGCTGCCTCTCGGAACTGGGAATCGGCTGTGAGAGCTGGGCGGTTCTGATAACGATTCGGCGTGGCCGGGCGAATGCCTTGCGATGCGTGGAGGTGCGGTGTGCTTCGGAATCGGGAGCCTATGAGGGACGACGCGAGCGGTGTCGGGTATGGGCTGGTGCCGGAGACGCGTGGGCTGGTGGCGGCGGCGCGGCGGGCGCTGGGCGAGCGGCCGCGGGTGCGCGGCCAGCTGGACGAGTGCGCGCGGCGGCTGGACGAGCCGCTGCGGGTGGCGTTGGCGGGCCAGCTCAAGGCGGGTAAGTCGACGCTGTTGAACGCGCTGGTCGGGCAGGACATCGCGCCTACCGACGCGACCGAGTGCACGCGGCTGGTCACCTGGTACCGCAATGGGACCGCGCCGCGGGTGACCGCGTTCAGCCTGGACGGGGCGCGCGCCGATGTGGTGGTGCGGCGCGGCCGCGGGGCCGAGGGACTGCCGGGCGCGCACGGGCTCACCTTCGATCTGTCGGCGCTGCGCTGGAACGCCCCCGCGCCGCGCGAGGTGGACCACCTGGCGGTGGAGTGGCCGTCGGCCGAGCTGGCGCAGACCACCATCATCGATACGCCCGGCATCTCCTCGCTGTCGCGGGAGGTGTCGGCGCGCACGTCGCGGCTGCTCACGCCGGGCGGCCCGGGCCCGGCGCTGCCGCCCGCCGATGCCGTGCTCTATCTACTGCGTCGTCTCGACGCCGCCGATGTGGACTTCCTGGAGCGCATCGGCGCCGGAACGAGCGCGAGTTCCGGTGCGCCGCAGTCATTCTCGGGCCCGCTGGGCGTGGTGGGCGTGGTGTCGCGGGCCGACGAGATCGGCGCCGGGCGCATCGACGCCCTGCATTCCGCCCGCGATGTGGCCGCCCGCTTCGCGACCGAGCTGGAGCGAACGGGCCTGTGCCAGTCCGTGATTCCGGTGGCGGGCCTGCTCGCGTTCGCCGCCGCCACGCTGCGCCAGCGGGAATACGATGCCTTCGAGGCGCTGGCCGCCATCCCGGTGGACGAGCTGACCGCGGCCCTGCTGTCGGCGGACCGCTTCGCCCATCCCGATCTGCCGCTGCCGGTCCCGGCCGAGTTGCGCGCCCACCTGACGGCCCGCTTCGGTTTGTTCGGAATCCGCTTGGCCGTCACCCTGATCCGTCTCGGTGTCCGCGGCTCGCAGGCCCTGGCGGCCGAATTGTCCGACCGCAGTGGCCTCGACGAACTCCGCACCGTCCTGGACGTCCAATTCGCCCAGCGCGCCGATGAATTGAAGGCCCATTCGGCCCTCACCGCCCTGGCCCGCATTCTCACCGCCAACCCGGGTTCGGCGGCCGATGCCCTGCTGCCGCGGGTGCGCACCCTGCTCGCCGACGTGCACGGCTTCGCCGAACTCCGCCTGCTAGCGCACCTGCGCTCGGACGAATTGCCCCTGCCCCCAGAGGATCTGGCCGAACTGAACCGCCTCATCGGCGGCACCGGCGTGGCTCCTACGCTGCGACTGGGCCTGTCCGCCCACACCGATCTCGCCACCCAGCGCGAGGCGGCCCTGGCCGCGGTCCAGAAGTGGCGGGCCCGGGCCCGCCACCCGCTGGCCGATCAATTCACCGCGAATGCCTGCCTGACCGCGGCCCGCAGCGCGGAGGGCCTGCTGGACATCCTGCACGAGCCTCCGACCACGCCTTTCCCGGCGCTGCGGCGGCCCGGCCACTAGGCGCCCGGCGTCAGGGGGCGGTGCGGTCGCTGCGCGGGTCGATCAGGATCTTGGCGTGGTGCTCGGGGGAGGCGAGGGTGGTGAAGGCCGCGTCGATGCCGTCGAGGCCGACGGTCCCGGTGATCAGCGGGCTGGGATCCACCTTCCCGTCGGCGATCATATGGAGGGCGTCGCGGAATTCGCCCGGGTCGTAGCCGAGGACGAATCGCAGCTCGATCTCCTTGTTGATGGCGGCGGCGGGATGGAAGGCGTCCTGCTGCATGCACACCCCCACGACCACCACGCGGGTCAATGGCGGTGCGGCGGTGAGGATCTGGTCGATGATGCCGGGCACGCCGACGCATTCGAAGACGACGGGCCCCGCCGGACCGCGGTCGAGGGTGTGCGCGACGCGGAACAGGTACCACCAGGGGAAGTTCGGGATGCGCCGCAGCCGTTCCATGGCGTCGAAGCCCAGATTGAGGATGTCGGAGGCGCCGGTGATCCGCGGCTTCTTCGGCGTTGCCTCCCACGGTGATTCGACGGTGGGGTCGACCACCACATCGGCCCCGCACCGGCCCGCGAGTTCGCGGCGGCGCGGCGAGAAGTCGCTGGCGATCACGGTGCGCACGCCGGCCGCCTTCAGCATGGAGATGACGGCCAGCCCGATGGGACCGCACCCGACGACGAAGGCGGTCTGTCCCTTGCTGATCCGGCTGCGGCGGACCGCGTGCCAGCCCACCGCCATCGGTTCGGTGAGGGCGGCGTGGTCGGGGGAGAGGCCGTTGGGGACCGGGAAGGTCATGGGTTCCTGCACCAGCACCTGCTCGGCGTAGCCGCCGGGCGCGTTGGCGGACAGTCCGGTGAGTTCGGGCTGCCGGCCGGTGCGCAGGATGGGCAGCGCCACCACCGGGGTGCCGGGCTTCCAGCGGCGGCGGGTGCCGGGACCGTATTCGGCGATCTCGCCGGTGAATTCGTGTCCCATGACGATCCGCTGGTCGGAGCGCATGAAGTGGTCGTAGCCGGTGGCGGCGGCCAGGTCGGCGAGTTCGTCGCAGTGCAGGCGGGCGTGCAGGTCGGACCCGCAGATGCCGCAGCGGGTGACGGACAGCAGTACCTGACCGGGCCCGGGTACGGGGGTGGGCAGGTCCTCGACCTGGAATTCGCCCTTGCTGACCACGGTCGCGCGCATGCCTGACTCCTGTCGAATGCCGGTGACACTGTGGATTCTTCACCGGAACGGACCGCGGGTCCGGTGAATCACCGAACCCGCGGCCGTTTTGCCGGACTCCGTGTCCGGATCCCGCCGGGTGGGGTCAGACTCCCACGAGTTCCTCCTCGGTCTCCACCTCGTGCTGCTCGAGCCGGGCGTCACGCGGCAGCGCCAGGAATCCGAGGCACACCAGCGCCATCAGCCCGATGCCCCACACCAGCGTGTAGTCGAAGGTGTGGGCGAAGTTGACCGCATTGGCCTGTTCACCCGCATGCGCGAGGGCCTGGCCGACAGCCGGATTGGCGGCCCGAGACTGGCAGCTCGCCGGGATGACGGAGGGATCCACCTCCGCGGAGCGGTCCCGCACACAGGCCCGGAAGTTCGCGAGGATCTGCTCCTGCGCGGGCCCGGGCACCCCGGCCGCCGCCAGCTCCGTCCGGGTCTGCGCGGCAACGGAGTCCACGCCGCGCGCCGAGTCGTGATCCAGCTGGGCGAAGAACAGAATGCCGACCAGTGCCACGCCCAGGGCCATCCCCAGCTGCTGACCGGTGTTCAGCAGCCCGGATGCCGCCCCGGCCTCGCGGTCGGGAATCTGCCCGAGCAGCATGTCGATGGTCGGCGCGACCACGATGCCGAATCCGATGCCGGTCACGATGAGCGGCAACACCATCTGCCAGGAGGCGAAATCGGATTCGTACCGGGCGGCCATCGCGCCGTACAGCGCGAACCCGCCCGCCGTCACCAGGCCGCCCGCGAGCAGCACCCACTTGCCGAACCGCGGCGCCAGCACGCTGACCGACACGCCCGCTCCGATGCCCGCGCCGACCGCGAAGAACACCGAGGTCAGGCCGGCCCGCATGGGCGACCAGCCCAGCCCGGCCTGCATGAACAGCGTCCAGATCAGGAAGAACCCGCCGAAGCCGATCCAGAACAGCAGCCAGCTCGCCAGGCCGACGGTGAACGGCCGCGACCGGAACAGGTCCAGGTCGATCAGGGGTGATCCGCCGTTGCGGCTGCGCCACCGTTCGTAGACCACGAAGGCGGCGAAGGCCACGGCCGCCGCGCCCATCATGACGAAAGTCCAGGCGGGCCAGTCCAATCGACGGCCCTCGGTGAGCGGATACACCAGCAGCAGCACCGCGGAAATGGCGAGCACCATGCCGACGATGTCCAGGCGCGGCGCGTGCGCGGACCGCGAATCCCGCATCACCCGGGCCGCGGCGGCCAGTGCGATCAGGCCGACCGGCACGTTCACCAGGAAGATGGGGCGCCAGCTCAGATCGAAGAGATTCCACTGCACCAGCAGCCCGCCCAGGGACAGGCCGACCGCGGACGCGGATCCGCCGACGCCGCTGTAGACGGCAATGGCCTTGGCGCGCTCGTCCTTCGGGAAGGTGACGCGAATGATGGCGAGGATCTGCGGCACCATGAGCCCGGCCATCGCGCCCTGGACGAACCGCGAGCCGATGAGCAGTGTGGGTGAGGAGGCCAGGCCGCAGGCCAGCGAGGCCGCGGTGAATCCGGCCATGCCGAGCAGGAACAGGCGTTTGCGGCCGTAGATGTCGCCGAGCCGCCCGCCGGTGATGAGTACGGCCGCGAAGGACAGCACGTACGCGGCGATGATCCATTCGATCTGCGAGTAGGCCGCGCCCAGGTCCTTCTGGATGCTCGGCACGGCCACATTGACGATGGTGACGTCGAGCAGGTCCATGAATCCGGCGGCCAGCACGACGGCGAAGGCGATCCAGCGGCGTGGATCGAGGGTGGGGGGATTGTCGGTATCCATGGGGCGAGCTCTCCTCGCTATCGGGGGTTGGATCGACTTCCCAAACTATGCACCTGAAGTGATTATCAAACAAGAGGGCAATCATGATTAGGGCATTGCTGTACGCTGTGTAGGTGACCGACGCCGATCCCGAGTACTCACCGCTGTTCGAGAGCGCCGCCTTCCTGCTGGGGCAGTTGGGATCGCATTCCGCGTACCGCTTCGACGCGTTGCTCGCGCCGCTGGGGATCAGGCCGCCGCAATACGGCACGCTGCGCCTGCTCGAGGCCAATGACGGCCGGACCCAGCAGCAGCTGTGCGATGCCCTGGGGATCCACCGGAATGTCATGGTCAGCCTGATCGACGACCTGGAGAAGCGCGGCCTGGTCGAGCGGCGCAAGCATCCGGTCGATCGCCGCGCCCACGCGGTGCACCTGTTGCCCGCCGGGCGCGAGGCCATCGCCCGCGCGGCCGCGATCGCCGACGGGCTCAACGCGGAACTGCTCGCCGCGCTCGACCCCGAGGACCGGCCGCGGCTGCTCGCGCTGCTGCAGCGGACGGCGATCGGCAACGGCTTGACGCCGGGTGTCCATCCCGGCCTGACCGTCGCGCCGGGCACCGTGCCCATGTATGGCCCAGATCACACCTAGGCGCTGTCACAGGCCGGGCCTGCGCGTGTCCAACCAGGTGTAGGCAACTCACCCGGAAGGACACCGACGATGGCCGCCATCGACGTTCTGGACTCGTTCATCAACTACACCGACACCGGCAGCGGTGCGGTGCCCGTCGTGTTCCTGCACGGCAACCCCACCTCCTCCTACCTCTGGCGCAATGTGATCCCGCACGTGAGCGGCGAGACCCGCGCCCTGGCACCCGATCTCATCGGCATGGGTGCCTCCGGCAAGCCGGACAGCGACTACCGCTTCGTCGATCACGCCCGCTACCTGGATGCCTGGTTCGACGCCCTGGGCCTGGACCAGGTCGTGATCGTGGGCCACGACTGGGGTGGCGCACTCGGAATGGACTGGGCCGCACGGCATCCCGAGCGGGTGCGCGGGATCGCCGTGGTGGAGACCTTCCTGCGGCCGATGCGCTGGTCGGAGATGCCGCCGCAGGGCGCGGAACTGTTCCGCCGCTTCCGTTCTCCCGAAGGCGAGGAGATGGTGCTGGAACGCAATATGTTCATCGAATTCAACCTGCCCGCCGCCACCCGGAATCTGAGCCCCGAGGCCCTGGACGCCTACCGCGCGCCCTATCCGACCCCGGAGTCCCGCCGGCCGATGCTGGCGTGGCCGCGCGAATTCCCGCTGGAGGGCGAGCCGGCCGACGTGGTCGCCATCATCGAGAACTACGACCGGTGGATGGCCGCGAGCCCCGAGGTGCCGAAGCTGGTCATGCACGTCGAGGACGGTGTCGGCCTCGGCTCGCCGGAGGTGGTGGAGTGGGCGGAGCGGACCTTCGCCGCCGCCGAGCTCGCGAATATCGGACCGGCGGGACATCACTGCCCCGAGGACCAGCCCGATGCCATCGGGCAGGCGGTCGCGCAGTGGATCCACCGCCACGCCCTCACTGCCACCGCGGCCGTGGCCTGATCCACGGGTCGCACGGCCGGACGGTTTCGACCGGTTAGCCTGGTTTCGCCGTGGCAGGGCTGATCGCGGGGCACACCATGGTGCGCCCCGCGATCCCTATGCTGGCGATATGGACACCGGATCGGACATCGACGAGCGCGTGCTCGTCGCACGGGCCGTCGAGGGCGATCGCGCCGCCGTCTCGGATGTCGTTCGGCTGCTGCAGGATCCGGTCTACCGGCTGGCGTTGCGCATGGTGTGGCGGCCCGCCGACGCCGAGGACGCCACCCAGGAGATCCTGCTGCGGGTGGTCGGCAATCTCGCGACCTGGCGCGGCGAGGCCCGGCTCACCACCTGGGCCTACCGCATCGGCGTCAACTACCTGCTGAATCTGAAGCGGCAGACGCCGCAGGAAGCGCAGCAGCTCAGCCTCGACCAGTTCGGCGAGGGACTGAAAGACGGCCTGGCCGAGGAGGATTACCGCGGCCCGGAGTCCACGCTGCTCACCCACGAGGTGCGGCTCAACTGCAGCCAGGCCATGCTGCAGTGCCTGGGCCGCGACGAACGCGTCGCGTACGTGCTCTCCGACGTCTTCGAGGTGAGCTCGGAGGAGGCCGCCTGGATCGTCGGCGCGACGCCCGCCGCGTATCGGAAACGGGTGGAGCGGGCCAAGAAACGGCTCGGGAACTTCCTGCAATCCACCTGCGGGCTGGCGAATCCCCAGGCGTTCTGCCGGTGCTCGCGGCGGGTGGAGAAGGCCGTCGAGCTGGGCCGGGTGGATCCGCGCCGCCCCGCCTTCGCCGCGCACCCGATCACACCGGGCGGGCGCAGTGTGGAGGAGGCGGAGCGGCAGATGGTGCGCCTGCACGATGCCGCCGCCGTGCTCGGCGCGCATCCGGATTACGCCGCGCCGCAGGCGAAGCTGGAGGCCATCGCCGGGCTGCTGCGTTCGGGGCGGTTCCCGCTACTGGAGTGACGTCGGCGTCCCGTACTTCCTCTCGTACGCCCACGGCGCGAGCTCGGCCGTCACCGCTGCCAGGTCGGGGCCGGCGCCGCAGTCCGAACACTCCAGGCGCACATCGACTTTCCCGCCGCACCCGGTGTGCCGGTAGGTGACCGGCGGTCCGTCCGGCGCCGCCCAGCGGTCGCCCCAGTCGGTGAGCGCGAGGATGACCGGTTTCAGGTCGAGTCCCTTGGCGGTGAGCAGATATTCGGGGTGGCCGCTGCCGGTGCCGCTGCGCTGCTCGAAGATTCCGGCCTCGACGAATTCGGCGAGCCGCTTGGTGAGGATGTTCGGCGCGATGCCGAGCGAGCGCTGGAACTCGGTGAACCGGGTCATCCCGGCGAACATGGCATTGCGCACGATGAGCAGGCTCCAGCGCTCGCCCACGATCTCCAGCGTGCGGGCGGCCGAGCACACCTCTCCGTCGTACATGCGTCCCAACATGTATCCAGATTGGCTCATCCGCTTGTGTGATGCAAGTAACCACACTATCGTGATGCAAGTAAGTTCTCGCGAGACAGTCCACTCCGACCCGTCCTGTGTGTTCAGGAAAGAAATGGGACCTGCCATGACCGATCAGAACTTCACCACCAGCGTCACCGTCGATCGCACCCCCGCCGAGGTCTTCGCCGCCGTCCTGAACGCCCGCGGGTGGTGGGGGAAGGGCATCAAGGGCGGCACCGAGCGCCAGGGCGACACTTTCGTCTTCGAGGTCCCCGGCGTCCACCGCAGTGATATCGAGCTGACCGAGGTGGTGCCGAACCGTCGCGTGGTCTGGCTGGTCAGGGACAACTGGCTGTCCTTCGTCCAGGACAAGACCGAGTGGGTGAATACCGAAATGCATTTCGACATCACCGAAACCGACGGCGGCGCCGAGCTGCGTTTCACCCACGTCGGGCTCGTTCCCGAGTACGAGTGCTACGACTCCTGTTCCCCGGCGTGGACGTTCTACATCACCGAGAGCCTGCGCGACCTGGTCACCACCGGCGTCGGTCAGCCCGGTGAACTGCCCGCCGAGATCGAGGCGGTCGAGGCCGCGAAGGCGGCGCGGTAACCTCGGGGAGGTCCGCGAACGGTGCTCCGATCGCGGGTTCAGCCGTCGCCCAGGAGCTTTCGCGCGATGGGCACCACCTGTCGCGCGAAACGCTGCACCTGGTCGACGTCGAAACCCGGCGGCCAGTAGATGAAGGTGTCGAACCCGGCGTCGCGGGCCAGGCGGACGATGATGTCCGCCCACTCCTCCGGGGAGCCGTGAATCGGGTCGGAGCCATGGGGATCCGGGTGTAGCGGCCGGTCGCTCACCACGCCGGGCAGCGCCGCCAGCCGGGTGATGGTGCGCGGATCCCGCCCGAGCGAGCGCGCCACCGCGTCGATGCGGGCATTGGCTCCGGCCCACTGCTCCCAGGGCATCCAATTCGGCAGCGGCGCAACCCATCCGTCGGCCGCCGAGCCGATCAGGTCCAGCGCGTGCGGGCCCATGGCTCCCAGCCAGATCCCGATATTGTGCGCGGGCGCGGGCCCGCCCTCGATGCCCTGCACGGTGTATTCGGTGCCCACCACGGACACCAGCTGCCCGGGCCGCCATTCCGCCCGGATGATGGCGATGCTCTCGGCCAGGGCCATGAGCGCCGACCGGCCCTTGCGGGCGGGCCCGCCCATGGCCACCACGCCGCTCTCGAAAGCGCCCGCCCCCAAACCTAATTCGAAGCGCCCGCCGCTGAGCAGGTCGAAGGTGGCGGCCTGCTTGGCGATCATGGCGGGCGTGCGCAGCGGCAGATTCGCCACGCCCGGATACAGGCTGACCCGGCCGGTGGCCGCCAGGCAGGCGCCGATCACCGCGAAGGTATCGCCGAACTGCGCGTTGTAGGGATGGTCCTGGATGGCGACCAGATCCAGCCCCTCGGCGTCGGCGGCCACGGTCATATCGATGACGTCCGGCAGCGCGGCCGCGACGGGCGGGATCGAAATACCGAACCTTGCCTGCATCGCGCCTCCTCACCAGCGGAAATCGACGCTCACGATCTTCGTGGGCGGTTGCGTGCAACACCGGCATTTCGGACGTCGGCGCGCATCCCGGGCGTGTCCCGCCCCTGCTCACCGCCCTGCCGGAAACCGCGCGGTACGGCCAAGTTCCGTTTACGATCCCCGCGTGAGCTCGAAATCGTCCGGATCGCCCGGGGATTCGCCCGCGGCCGGGCGCATGCGGGCGCGGGACCTCGACCGCGTCAACGCACGGGCGCTGCTCGACGCCGCCTTCGAGGAGGGCGAGCTCGCGGTCGAGGAGTACCACCAGCGGTCCGAGCAGGCGCAGACCGCACAGACCCTCGGCGAACTGCAACGGCTCATCGGCGACCTGCAGCCGAGCACCAAGACCGCCGACCTCACGCCCGCCGGCCGGCGGGCGCGACGGCCGTCCGCGGGCGGCTATCCGCCGCGTACCCGGGCCCGCGACAGCGACCGCCAGGCCACCTGCACCCTGCTCGATGCTGCCCGCGCGGACGGCCAGCTGAGCGCCGCCGACCATCGCACCCTCACCGAACTCGCCGGCGAGGCGCGGACATTGGGCGAACTGGCCCAGCTCACCGACGATCTGCAGCGGCCCGCCGACGCCCGGCCGGATCCGATTCCGCCGAAGTCGCGGCGCGAGAACTGGTTCGCGGCCGGTGTCGCCGCGCTCAGCATCGCGGTGGCCGTGGGGACTTTCGTAGCGGTGGACCGGCCGGCCTCCCCACCCGCGGGGCCGCCCGCGGTGGACATCGGCATGATCAAGCCCATGGTGCTGCCCCGGCCGAAACTCACGGCGGCCGAGGGCATCGACTACTTCCGGGCCGCCTACCGCGCCAAGTTCGGCGACACCATCGTCGACGAGGTCGACCTGTTCCCCGACTACGCGGTGGTCACCCGCGGGACCCAGGCCAACCGCAAGGTCCGCTACACCTATCGCGGCGGCTTCGACCAGGGTGACCAGCCGCAGACCCGGTCGCCGCAGACGCCGACCGCGGATCTGGCGGCGCTGAACGTGCCGGCCATCGCCGCGCTCGCGGCCCAGGCCCCGGCCCTCACCAAGGTGGATCAGGGCACGGTCAGCTACCTCGACATCGAAGGGTCCGGCAGCGGGCCGATCGTTCGTATCTATGTGGGCAACAAGGCCAATGAGAACGGCTACCTCGAGGCGACCCTCGACGGCCGGATCGTGCGGACCCTGGCGTTCGGGGGATAGATCGAGACCATGGCTGATGCACGCTCCCAGGGATTGCGGGCCCGCGACACCGATCGCGTGGACGCCTGCACCCTGCTCGACACCGCCCGGGACGCCGGCGAGCTCACCGCAAGCGAGTACACCGCACGAACCGCGAAGGCGATGGCGGCCAAGACCTTCGGCGAACTGGACGCGGTGCTGGAGGATCTGCAGATTCCCGCCAATCTGGTGAATTCGCCTGTGGTGCGTGCGAATCGGCGCGGTCCGTCCACTCGCATGCGGGTCGCCGCCGCGATCCTGGTGGCCGCGGCGCTGCTGGGCGCGTTCGCGGGTTGCGTCTCGCGCACGGCCGCACCGAAACCCGCTCTGCCGGACCCGACCACGGGCGCGGGCCTGGCCAGTTTCGTCGCGTCCTACCAGGACCATTTCGGCGACACCAAGGCCGACCAGGTTCTCCTCTATCCCACCTACGTGATCATCGAGCGGCGTAAGGATCCGTCGGCGCCACGTGACGCGCACATCCGCTACGACGGCAGCTTCCACTCCTATGACGACATAGCCCGGTCTCCGGGCGCGGACATCTTCGACATGTCGGTCCTGGATCTGAAGAAGATCGCGGGTCTGCTCGCCGGGGCTCCGCAGTCGGCGGGCGTGCCCAACGGCCGGATCGGCCACGTCGAGATCGCCCGGGGCGCCGATGGCAGTCCGGTGGTGACCGTCTATGTCGACGACGGCTCCCAGCACGGCTATTTCAAGGTCACCGCCACCGGCGAGCCGATCGCGATCTACCCGCCCAGCTGATCGGTCACGGTCCCGGCCTGCCGGTAGTTGCGAACCGACCGGTGTGGACACAAGGGCGGCGAGTCGCGCCTGCCCGCGAAGAATTTTTTTTGTGCCGCGTGGAATAGATGACGTGCGGTCCCCGTTGGGACAGGTCAGCAAGGTTGAGCGAGTCGGACTCAAGTTCAAGTTGCGCGCCGCCGCCGGCGGGTGCAGGATTGAGCCGACCACGCTCAGTGTTACTGGGATTGCAGTGCGCCAGAGTCGCTCGGAAGGGATTCCGGCGCGCTCAGGTACGTCAACTAGGAGGAACCACCATGGCTCGTGCGGTCGGTATCGACCTCGGGACCACGAACTCTGTCATCGCCGTTCTCGAAGGCGGCGAACCGGTCGTCGTGGCCAACTCGGAAGGATCGCGCACCACGCCGTCGATCGTCGCTTTCGCCAAGAACGGTGAGGTGCTCGTCGGTCAGCCCGCCAAGAACCAGGCCGTCACCAACGTCGACCGCACCATCCGGTCCGTCAAGCGCCACATGGGCGAGGACTGGTCTGTCGACATCGACGGCAAGAAGTACACCCCGCAGGAGATCTCCGCGCGCGTGCTGATGAAGCTGAAGCGCGACGCCGAGGCCTACCTGGGTGAAGAGATCACCGACGCCGTGATCACCGTCCCCGCCTACTTCGAGGACGCGCAGCGCCAGGCCACCAAGGAGGCCGGCCAGATCGCGGGTATGAACGTGCTCCGCATCGTCAACGAGCCCACCGCGGCCGCGCTGGCCTACGGCCTCGACAAGGGCGACAAGGAACAGACCATCCTGGTCTTCGACCTCGGTGGCGGCACCTTCGACGTCTCGCTGCTGGAGATCGGCGAGGGCGTCGTCGAGGTCCGCGCCACCTCCGGTGACAACCACCTCGGTGGCGACGACTGGGACGAGCGCATCGTCGGCTGGCTGGTCGACAAGTTCAAGGGCACCTCGGGCATCGACCTGACCAAGGACAAGATGGCCATGCAGCGCCTGCGCGAGGCTGCCGAGAAGGCCAAGATCGAGCTGTCGTCCTCGCAGTCGACCTCGATCAACCTGCCCTACATCACGGTCGACGCGGACAAGAACCCGCTGTTCCTCGACGAGCAGCTGACCCGCGCCGAGTTCCAGAAGATCACCTCGGATCTGCTGGACCGCACCCGCAAGCCGTTCCAGTCGGTCATCAAGGACGCCGGCATCTCGGTCGGCGACATCGATCACGTTGTGCTCGTTGGCGGCTCGACCCGTATGCCCGCCGTGTCCGACCTGGTCAAGGAACTGACCGGCGGCAAGGAGCCCAACAAGGGCGTGAACCCGGACGAGGTCGTCGCCGTCGGCGCCGCCCTGCAGGCCGGTGTGCTCAAGGGTGAGGTCAAGGACGTCCTGCTGCTCGATGTCACCCCGCTGTCGCTGGGCATCGAGACCAAGGGCGGCGTGATGACCAAGCTGATCGAGCGCAACACCACCATTCCGACCAAGCGGTCGGAGACCTTCACCACGGCCGACGACAACCAGCCGTCCGTGCAGATCCAGGTCTTCCAGGGTGAGCGCGAGATCGCCTCGCACAACAAGCTGCTCGGATCGTTCGAGCTGACCGGCATCCCGCCGGCCCCGCGCGGCGTGCCGCAGATCGAGGTCACCTTCGACATCGACGCCAACGGCATCGTCCACGTCACCGCCAAGGACAAGGGCACCGGCAAGGAGAACACGATCAAGATCCAGGACGGCTCCGGCCTGTCCAAGGAGGAGATCGACCGGATGGTGAAGGACGCCGAGGCGCACGCGGCCGAGGACAAGGCGCGTCGCGAGGAGGCGGAGACCCGCAACCAGGCCGAGTCGCTGGTGCACCAGACCGAGAAGTTCATCAAGGACAACGAGGACAAGGTCCCGGCGGACGTCAAGACCAAGGTCGAGGCGGCCATCGCGGAGGCGAACGAGGCGCTCAAGGGCACCGACATCTCGGTCATCAAGACCGCGGTGGAGAAGCTCGCCACCGAGTCGCAGGCGCTGGGCCAGGCCATCTACGAGGCCTCGGCCGCGGACCAGGCCGCCCAGGGCAACGGCGCGGGCGCGCCGCAGTCCGATGACACCGTCGTGGATGCCGAGGTCGTCGAGGAGCCTGAGAAGAAGTGACGAATCAGAACCCGGAAAACATGGTCGACTCGGCCACGGGTGAGGTCTTCGAGGCCGCGGCGGACACCGCTGCGGCCCTCGGGGCCGAGGGAACTCCCGAGGTCAGTGAGGACGCTCTCGCCGACGCGATCACGGCCGAATTGGCCGAGCGCACCGCCGATCTGCAGCGTCTTACCGCGGAGTACGCCAACTACCGCCGCCGCGTCGAGCGCGACCGCAAGGCCGCCATCGACACCGCCAAGGCCGCGGTCGTGGGCGAACTGCTCCCGGTGCTCGACGATCTGGATCGCGCCCGCGCCCACGGTGACCTCGACAACGGACCGCTCAAGTCGGTCGCGGACAAGCTGGTCACCGCCCTGCAGAAGCAGGGCCTCGAGGAATTCGGTTCGGAGGGTGAGCCTTTCGACCCGACCCTGCACGAGGCCGTGCAGCACGAGGGCAGTGGCGCGGACCCGATCCTCGGCATGGTGATGCGCAAGGGCTACCGCTTCGGCGATCGCGTGCTGCGGCACGCGCTGGTCGGCGTCACCGACGGTGTGGCGGATCTGGCTGCGGCGCAGCCGGATACGACGAACGCTGGCACCGATGCCGCTGGCACTGATTAACAACGCACAGACGCCCCCGGCGTCACCGACAACACAGAAAGGAGGAGATGCCCGGTGAATCGAGAGTGGCTCGAGAAGGACTTCTACAAGGATCTGGGTGTTTCCTCCGGCGCCACCCAGGACGAGATCAAGAAGGCCTACCGCAAGCTGGCCCGTGACCTGCACCCGGATAAGAACCCCGGGGACAGCACGGCCGAGGAGCGGTTCAAGGCCGTCAGCGAGGCGAATGCCGTGCTGTCGGATCCGGAGAAGCGCAAGGAGTACGACGAGGCCCGGAAGCTGTTCGCCGGCGGCGGTTTCGGCCGCGGCGGGTTCTCGCCCGGGGGTGGCTACGGTCAGCCCGGCGGCGGGTTCTCCGGCGAGTTCAACCTCGGCGACATCTTCGGCGCGGGCGCCGGAGCCGGTGGCGCCGACGGCGGCCTGGGCGATCTGCTGGGCGGACTGTTCAATCGCGGTGGCACCCGGACCTCGTCGCGTCCGCGGCGCGGTTCGGATGTCGAGACCGAGACCACCCTCGGCTTCCGCGAGGCCGCCCAGGGCGTGACCGTCCCGCTGCGCATGACCAGCCCGGCCGCCTGCACCACCTGCCACGGCAGTGGTGCCAAGCCGGGCACCAGCCCGCGAGTCTGCCCGCACTGCAATGGCACCGGTGTGGTCAGCCGGAACCAGGGCGCGTTCGGCTTCAGCGAGCCGTGCGAGGACTGCCGGGGCACCGGATCGATCATCGACGACCCGTGTGTCGACTGCCGCGGTAGCGGCATCCAGAACCGGACCCGCACCATCACCGTGCGCATTCCCCCGGGTGTGCGCGACGGGCAGCGGATCCGGCTGGCCGGTCAGGGCGAGGCGGGCCTGCGCGGCGCGCCTCCGGGTGACCTGTACGTCACCGTGCACGTCAGCCAGGACAAGGTCTTCGGCCGCAATGGCGACGACCTGACCCTGGTGCTGCCGGTCTCGTACGCCGAACTGGTGCTGGGTACTACGGTTTCCGTGCCCACCCTGGACGGCCGTGTCGGCGTCAAGGTGCCGCCGGGCACCGCCGACGGCCGGACCCTGCGGGTGCGCGGGCGCGGTGTGCCCAAGCGTGACGGCGGCGCCGGTGACCTGCTGGTCACGGTGAAGGTCGCGGTACCGCAGAAGCTGGACGATAATGCCGCCGAGGCGCTGCGGCGCTACTCGGAGGCGGAGAAGACCAGCGGGTTCGATCCACGTGCGGGATGGGCAGGTGCGTAATGAGTTCCGATCCGAAGAACACCGAGGCCCAGTACTTCCTGATCTCGGTGGCCGCGCAGCTGGCGGGCATGCACGCCCAGACGCTGCGCACCTATGACCGGCTGGGTCTGGTTTCGCCGCAACGTACCTCGGGCGGCGGGCGGCGCTACTCGGACCGGGATGTGGAGCTGCTCCGCGAGGTGCAGCGCCTGTCCCAGGACGAGGGCGTGAACCTGGCCGGCATCAAACGGATCATCGAACTCACCAACCAGGTGGAGGGGCTGCAGCAGCGGGTGAGCGAGTTGACCGCCGAGGTGGAAAGGCTCCGGTCGGGGTACCGCCCCGACCTGACCCCGCCGCAGCGCAGCACCGCTCTCGTGGTGTGGCAGCCTCGAAACCGGCGAAAGCAGTAGCTCCCCCGCCTCTCCGGATATTCAGCGGGCGGCTGAGAGCCGTTGGGGTTGGGCAGCCGTGCCGGCGGTTGGGAGCCGAAGCTATTTCGGGGGTACCCGGGGAGTTACCCGGATCTCGCGAAATCAGTTGTCCCGTTTGGGAAAACGGGCAGTAGAGGTAAGGGGTCGGGAGGTTGCTCCCGACCCCTTCTCTGCTGTATCAGGCGTTGCCGATGGGGCCGGGTGTTCGCCCGCTTGCGATTATTGCGGGCAATGTGCTGAGTTGTCCTGAGGGGCTGTGGGATTGGCGAAATTCTTGATGCCGGTGAATTGCAAACAGACCGGTACGGTATAAATTGATGCCAATCGTGAGTTTTGTCCGTATGCTGCAAGGGAATTCGAGGACCGGCGCAGTTGCGGCAGGATCGCTGTTTTCCTGAGCCTTGCAAAACGGATCAGGCAGGTTCGCCGTCCGAAAGCCTGTGTCTCACGGCGTGTTCCGGTTGAACAGTCGGTTTTCGGCTCGGATACCCCGCGACATTCACGTTTTCGAGGAATAAAGGCCGCGTTATTGAAACGTCCCGTTCCGTTGCTGGCTAACCTCGCCTACACTTGCTTGGCAACGGCTGCTGTCGAGTGTCCCGCAGCACTTCACTCGCCGGTCACGCCTGCGTTCGATTGCGAAATGGGGTTGTGACACACATGGATTCGCGCACCGTCGCATTGATAAGAACAACGTTCAAGGCGGTTGCTGCGGAAGAAGGTGGCCCCGAGAAACTCGCGCGATCGTTCTACTCCATCCTCTTCACGGAGTACCCCCACGTACGCGACCACTTCCCCGCCGCCCTGGACGCCCAGCGCGACCGGCTGGTCAAGGCCATCGCCTATGTAGTGGACCGGCTGGAGGAGCCGGACCGGTTGCTGCCCTTCCTGGCCCAGCTCGGGCGCGATCACCGCAAGTACGGGGTGGTGGCCGAACACTATGAGGCCGTGGGGAAATCGCTCAAGAGCGCGCTGGAGGCCTACGCCGGCACCGAGATCTGGACCGACGAGATCGGGCGCGCCTGGGACGAGGGCATCGGCGTCATCGCCGGCACCATGATCAACGCGGCCGAGCAGGAGACCACCCCGCCGGTATGGACCGGCACCGTCATCGAGCACCGGGAAGTACTGCGCAACCTGGCCATCGTGCGCCTGCGGCTGGACCAGCCCATGCAGTACGCGGCCGGTCAGTACATGAGCGTGCAGATCCCGTCCCGCCCGCGCATGTGGCGCTACCTGTCCCCGGCCATCCCCGCGAATGCCGGCGGCGAGCTGGAATTCCACATCCGCGGCGTCACCGGCGGCTGGGTCAGCCCGGCCATGGTCGGCCACAGCCGGGTCGGCGAGCAGTGGCTGATCGGCTCGCCACTGGGCGGCCTCGGCGTGCCCCGCAACACCCGCCGCAAGCTGCTCATGATCGGCTGCGGCACCGGCATCGCCCCGCTGCGCGCCCAGCTCATGGCCATGACCGCCCGGCGCTCCAACCCCAAGGTGGATCTGTTCGTCGGCGGCCACTACCCGTGCGATCTCTACGATCTCGAGGTGCTGAGCCAATTGGCCTGCGCCAACAAGTGGCTCAACGTGCACCCGGTCACCGAATCCACCGAGAACCCGTGGTGGCACTTCGACGGCTCCGACGGGATCCGCGAGTATCCGGGCCTGCAGCCGCGGGTGGTCGGTCAGATCGGCAAGATCGTGGCGAGCCGCGGCTCCTGGGGCGACCGGGACGTGCAGATCGTCGGCGCGCCGTCCATGGTGCAGACCACCAAGTTCCGCCTCATGGCCGCGGGCACCCCCACCGAGAACATCCGCCACGACCCCTTGTTCTGAGCGCGGCGGAACCCTCAGAAGCCTTCGTAGCGAATGGCTTCCGCGGGCGCGCCGATGGCGACCAGCTGATCGATGGTGTTGCGGACCATGGCCGCGCCGCCGCAGACCAGGATCTTGTGGTGGTCCAGCGGGCCGAACCGTTCCGGGATGTCGGCGATGGTGCCCGGCATCATCTCCTCCGGGCGGAAGCCGATGTCCACCCGGCACTGCTCGTACCAGGCGTCGACGAGATCCGGGTCGTACTCGCTCTGCACCACGGGAACGACCGTGAGCCACGGCAGTTCACCGGTCAGCAGGTAGAGCATGTCGGAGGCGTAGAGGTCGCGCGGGTAGCGCCCGCCCACGAACAGGTGGGTGCGCGGCGGCTGCTCCCGGCGCGACAGATCCAGCAGCAGCGCGCGCATCGGCGCGAGCCCGACACCGTCGGCGATCATGACCACCTCGGTGGCCTCCGGTTCCACGGTCAGCCAGCCCGCGGGCGCGCTGATCCGCCATTCGTCGCCCGGATGCGAGTCGGCGACGATGGAACCGCTGCACCAGCCGCCCGGCACCGTGCGCACGTGGAATTCCAGCTTGCCGTCCAGCGAGGGCGGCAGCGCGGGATACAGGCGGCGCACCATGTTCGGATGCTGCGGCGTGCGCACCTCCACCGACTGGCCCGCCGCGAACGGCACGAACTCGCCGATCAGCCGCACCACCGTGGTGTCCTCGCGCAGCCGGTGCGCACCCACCACCGTGGCATTCCATTCCGTCTGCGCGCCGAGCGCGAGCTCTCCGGTCTCGTCCGGGCCGAGCGTCACCGATAACTCCTGATTGTCGAAAGGCCGTGCACTACACCGGATCCGAGCTTATCGCCGACGTCGGCGTGCCCACCGCGAGCAGGGCGCGCTTGGTGTCGGCGATCATGCGGGCCGAGCCGGCGATCTGGATCTGGCGATCGGCCCAGGCGCCGAAGCTGGCCACCACCGCGCCCAGATTGCCGATCAGCCGCCGATGCATGCCGAACGGCGTCTCGGCCGGCGGATAGGGGTGCCACCACGGGTTGGTCTCGTTCTCGCAGACCGGGACCACCGTGAGCCACGGATTGGACTGCGAGAGCTGCCACATGTTCTCCACGTCGTAGAGATCACACGGGTAGCGCCCGCCCATGAACAGGTGCACGCGCGGATTGATGCCGCGCCGGCCCATCTCGATGAGCTGTGCCCGCAGCGGGGCGATGCCGGTACCGGACCCGATCATGAGCACGTCCTTGCGGCGGCTCAGATCCACGTGCAGACCACCCAGCGGCGCGGCGATCATCCACCGGTCGCCGACCTGGGTCTCGTTCACGATGCCCGGGCTCACCCAGCCGGTGCGCACCTTCCGCACATGGAACTCGATCTCGCCGTACGGATTGGTGGGGATGGCCGGCGACAGGTAGCGCCACATCTTGGGCCGCTGCGGAATGGCCACCGGTACGTACTGCCCGGCCTGATAGGGGATCGGGGTGTCGGTCTGCAGACGGACGATGGCCAGATCGTCCACCACCCGCCGGTGCCCGACCACCGTCGCCTCCCAATACGGTTGCGACTTATCCGAATTGGCGCCGATGGCCATGGACGCCGAGATCAGGATGGTGATGTCGCGCCAGCCCGCCTCCAGCTGCCGGCTCCAGTTCGCGGTGCCGTTGTAGCTGCGGAAGGCATGGAGCAGGGCGCGCCCGGCGATGTCGTAGTGCGCCGCCTCCACCCCGTACTTGCGATGGTCGCGCGCGAGTTGCTCCAGGAAGCGTTGCGCGCGATCCCAGTCCTCCAGGTTGTCGAGCACGAACGAGATGGCCGTGACCAACCGTTTCGGCTGCATGTCCATGGCGGAGGGAAACAGTTCCCGCAAGGCGGGAATCTCTGCGAAAAGATGACCGTAGAACGCGCTGATCAGCCGTTCCGGCCCGTTGGGGGCCTCGACGACTGTCCGAAAGTTTGCGCGGACCAGCGCTGCCGAACGCGCATCCACGACGTCGAGCTTTCCTTCCTGTGCTGCTACCCCGGAACGCCTGCTGCCAGGCGGCCCTCCGCGTCAAGTATCCCTTAAAACGCGGTGGTCGCACGGATATAGCCGGAGGCCGATCGATTTGCGTAACCCGGAGTTCAGATCACCAGGACGATCTTGCCGCGTGCGCCGGATGCGCCGATCACGCCGGGGGCCTCGGCCAGCGGCGGCATGGCGCTGATCGGGACCATCAGGTCGCCGTCGCCGACCATCCGCAGCAGCTCGCGCAATTCGGCTGCGCCGCCGTGGGATTGGAGGTTGCCCCCGTGCACGCCCCGGGCCTGCAGCTCCGCCTCGTCGGCGGACCAGATGGTCGAATAGGCCGAACCGCCGGACTTGACCAGGCTCGCGTTGTCGGCGAAAACCGGCGGCGGGCTGACCAGATCGAACAGCACGTCGATGCCGCCGGGATCGGTGATCCGCACCGAATCCGCGACCGACAACTCCGAGCCCTCGGCGTGGGTGGGGGAGTCGGTGACGGTGATCCGTCCGTAGTTCACCACCTCGGTCGCGCCCAGCCGGATCATCCGATCGGTGTCGTCGGGGCGGGCGGTGGCGATGACGTGCGCGCCGGCGAGCGCGGCGAGCTGCACCAGATAGGAGCCGACGCCACCCGAGGCGCCCACGACCAGCACTTTCTGGTTGCGGGTGACCCCGGCGGCGTGCATGAGGTCCAGGGCCGTGATACCCGCGGTCGGCAGGGCGGCGCCGCGAATGGCGGAGACCTCTTCCGGCAGCTTGGCGAGGGCGCCGTCGTGCGGCGCCACGATGTATTCGGCGAAGGTGCCGTGCCCGACCGGCGGGTTCAGGAACTTCCCGACCACCCGCTCCCCGACCTCGAAGTCGTTCACCCCCGCGCCCACCGCGCTGATCGTGCCCGCGCCGTCGGTGCCCGGGATCAGCGGAAAGTCGTGCGGCAGTTGGCCGTCCAGGAAGCCGTCGATGATCCGCTGGTCGAACGGGTTGACCCCGGCGGCCTCGAGCTGGATCTGGACCTGGCCCGGTCCGGCCTCGGGGGTGGGCATGTCGGCGGGCTCGGGGCGGCCACCGAATTCACGGACGACGATCGCGCGCATTTGCTGCTCCATTCATTCGGAAACCGGGATGGATGAGCTGGTGTGATGCGTCAACGAATGGAGTCATCGTACGCGTAGCGTAGGAACCGGCCTCGGACACTGGACCTGGCGTCGAAAACTGGTCAGACTTGAGCGGAACAGACTCAACTTCTACCGCGTTGTAGAGAGCAACGACAAGTAGGAAGGTGACAGTGGACTCGTTCAATCCCACCACCAAGACCCAGGCGGCCCTGACCGCCGCGCAACAGGCGGCCGCCGTCGCCGGAAACCCGGAAATCCGTCCGGCGCACTTGCTGGTGGCGTTGCTGGATCAGATCGACGGCATCGCCGCACCGCTGCTCAAGGCCGTCGCGGTCGACCCGGCGACGGTACGGCGCGAGGCCCAGGAGATCGTGGACCGGCTGCCCCGGGCCACCGGCGCCACCACCACTCCCAATCTCGGGCGCGAAGCCATCGCGGCGCTCAGCTCCGCGCAGCGGCTGGCCACCGAGCTGGGCGACGAATACGTCTCCACCGAGCACCTGGTCTACGGCCTGGCCGCCGGTGACTCCGACGTTCAGCAACTGCTGCTGAAGTATGGCGCGACCGCCGACGCCCTGCGCGAGGCCTTCACCGCCGTGCGCGGCAACGCCCGTGTCACCTCGCCGGATCCGGAGGGCTCGTACCAGGCGCTGGAGAAGTACTCCACCGACCTGACCGCCGCCGCCCGCGAGGGCAAGCTGGACCCGGTCATCGGCCGCGACACCGAAATCCGCCGTGTCGTACAGGTTTTGAGCCGTCGCACCAAGAACAACCCGGTGCTGATCGGCGAGCCCGGCGTCGGCAAGACCGCCATCGTGGAGGGCCTGGCCCAGCGCATCGTGGCGGGTGACGTCCCGGAATCGTTGCGCGGCAAGAAGCTCGTCTCGCTCGACCTGGGCGCGATGGTGGCCGGCGCCAAGTACCGCGGTGAGTTCGAGGAGCGGCTGAAGGCCGTGCTGGAGGAGATCAAATCCTCTGCCGGACAGATCATCACGTTCATCGACGAGCTGCACACCATCGTGGGCGCCGGCGCCACCGGCGAATCCGCCATGGACGCGGGCAACATGATCAAGCCCATGCTGGCCCGCGGGGAGCTGCGGCTGGTCGGCGCCACCACCCTCGACGAATACCGGCAGCACATCGAGAAGGACCCGGCCCTGGAACGCCGGTTCCAGCAGGTGCTGGTGGGCGAGCCGTCGGTGGAGGACACCGTCGGCATCCTGCGCGGGCTCAAGGAGCGCTACGAGAACCACCACCACGTGCGGATCACCGACTCCGCGCTGGTGGCCGCGGCGACCCTGTCCGACCGCTACATCACCTCGAGGTTCCTGCCGGACAAGGCCATCGATCTGGTCGACGAGTCGGCCTCGCGGCTGCGCATGGAAATCGATTCCCGCCCAGTGGAAATCGACGAGATCGAACGCGTGGTGCGGCGGCTCGAGATCGAAGAGGTGGCGCTGGCCAAGGAGACCGACGAGGCGTCCAAGCAGCGGCTGGAGAAGCTGCGCCAGGAGCTCGCCGACGACCGCGAGAAGCTCAACCAGCTGATGACCCGCTGGCAGAACGAGAAGCAGGCCATCGACGCGGTGAGCGTGCTCAAGGAGGAGCTGGAGTCGCTCAAGGGCGAATCCGAGCGGGCCGAGCGCGACGGCGACTACAACAAGGCCGCCGAACTCCGGTACGGGCGAATCCCCAAGCTGGAGAAGGAACTCGCCGAGGCCGAGTCCAAGGCGAAGACCGCCGCCGACGGCGACGTCATGCTCAAGGAGGAGGTCGGGCCGGACGATATCGCCGAGGTGGTGTCGTCGTGGACCGGTGTCCCCGTGGGCAAGATGATGGAGGGCGAGACCCAGAAGCTGCTGCGCATGGAGGACGAGCTGGGCAACCGGGTCGTCGGGCAACCGGAAGCCGTGCAAGCGGTTTCGGATGCCGTGCGCCGCGCCCGGGCCGGGGTCGCCGACCCCAACCGGCCCACCGGCTCGTTCATGTTCGTCGGCCCGACCGGCGTCGGTAAGACCGAACTCGCGAAGGCGTTGGCGGACTTCCTGTTCGACGACGAACGCGCCATGGTCCGCATCGACATGAGCGAGTACAGCGAGAAGCACTCGGTGGCCCGCCTGGTCGGGGCGCCCCCCGGCTACGTCGGCTACGACCAGGGCGGCCAGCTCACCGAGGCGGTGCGGCGACGCCCGTACACGGTGGTGCTGTTCGACGAGATCGAGAAGGCCCACCCGGACGTCTTCGACATCCTGCTGCAGGTGCTCGACGAGGGCCGGCTGACCGACAGCCAGGGCCGCACGGTCGACTTCCGCAACACCATCCTCATCCTGACCTCCAATCTGGGTGCGGGCGGTGACAAGGATGCGGTCATGAACGCGGTGCGCCGCGCCTTCAAGCCGGAGTTCCTGAACCGGCTCGACGACGTGGTCATGTTCCACGCGCTCGACGAGGAACAGCTGGAGCGGATCGTCGACATCCAGCTGAACCAGCTGCAGAAGCGCCTGTCCCAGCGTCGCCTGAAGCTGGACGTGTCCGACTCGGCCCGCTTCTGGCTGGCCGTGCGCGGCTACGACCCGGCCTACGGCGCGCGCCCGCTGCGCCGCCTCATCCAGCAGGCCATCGGCGACTCGCTCGCCAAGGAACTGCTGGCCGGCGAGGTGCAGGACGGTGACACGGTGAAGGTCAACGTCACCCCCGACGGCGACACCCTCATCGTCGGCCGCTGACGCGGCGGACCCGGGCCCCCGCGCGAGCTTCGGCTCGGCGGGGGCCTTGCGCGTTCCGGGCGACCGAGCCTTGCCGGTTTCGAGGTGTGAACGGTCCGCGGATTGGGAACCGTCCGGTCGAGTTCGCGGCTCGGGACGGGTCGGCCGCCTACCCTGGAGGTCATGACCAATCCGAGCGATCCGTGGTCGCGGCGGCCGGAACCGGGCCCCGGGGAGGGGCCCGCCGAGCAGGCCGCACCTGGCGGCTACCCCTCGGATAGCGCCGCGGGCTACGGGCCCACCGAGGCCATACCCGCCGGTCCGATCGACTATTTCGGGCAGCCGGCCGGGCCCGACTCCACCCGCGTGCTGCCGCCGGCGGACGCACAGTGGGGTGGATACGAGACCGGCGGCGGCTACGAGCCGACCGCCGTCTACCCGGGCCAGCCCGGGTACGCCCCCACGAGTAGCTATGGCGCGCCCGGATTTCCGCCCGCCGCGGGCGGGCCCGGTTACCCGGGTGGTCCGGGCATGCCGACCGGTGGATATCAGCCCGCGGGCTTCCCGCAGCATCCGGTCCCGCCCCCACCGCCCCGCCGGACCACCCTGTGGATCGCGCTGACCATCGCCGCGGTCATCGTGGTCGCCATTGTCGGCGTCGCGGCGGGAACCCTGCTGTCGAACAACGATTCGTCGAACAGCGCCGCACCCGGCAGCGTCAGGACCTCCGGGTACCCGGCGTCGAGCCTGCCCGGCAACTCCTCGGCCCTACCCCTGCCCAGCGGCATTCCCACCATCCCGGGCCTGGGCGATCTGGACGAGCTGGGTGCGAACATGGGCACGATCTCGAACAACGACGGTTCCACCCTCACCATCACCACGTTGTCCGGTGGCACGGCCACCGTGAAGACCGACACCAAGACACAGGTGATTTCCCTGGGCAGCACCAAGGTTTCGGACTTGCCGGTCGGTGAGGTGATCATGGTCCAGGGCGACAAGAACGCCGACGGATCAATCCAGGCGAAGCTGATCATCAGCACCTCGATGCCGAGTGCTACCCGATGACACATGGTGCAAGCGGAAAAACTGACCAACCCAAAGGTTCGCGGCGCAAGCGCGGGGAGGCGGAGCGCTCGATTCTGGACTGACGGAGCGGGGAGCGAAGCGGAGGAGCGGAGGAGGGAAGAATCGAGACCTCCAGCGCCGCGAACCCGCCCCGGAGCGAAGCGGAGGGGCAATTAAACACAGTAGGGTAGGCGGCGATGACGGCGATATGGTTCGGGCTGGCGGCGATCGCGCTCGTGGGTGCGATCGTGCTGCTCTATTTCGATCGGCTGCAGCGGCAGCGCACCGGGCACGTGCGACAGGTCTGGGCGAAATCCCAGGGCTACACCTATGTTTCGGTGGAGCCCGCGCTCGCCTCCACCTGGCGGCGCGGCGCCCTGGCCAAGCTCGGCTACCTGTCCGCGGTGGACGTGGTGTCGGGTAACCGCAAGGGTGAGAAGTTCGTGCTCTTCGATCTGGAGGACGCCGCCACCCTGGTCGCGGTGCGCCGGCAGATCGGCTCGGACATCGACATCGACCTGCGGCTGAAAACCGCGGCGCCGCCCAAGGATCACGATCTGGAGCTGCTCGGCGCCATCGGCGACCGGGTGGTCTTCGCCACCAACCCGGACGTCGCCCGGCACGCGGTGGATCAGCGCATGGTGGCGTTCATCGAGTCGCTGCCCGACACCGTGCAGCAGCTGTGGTCCGAGGGCAACTGGACCCTGGGCATGCTGCCGGTCGGTGCCGTGGCCAAGGACTGGGAGATGGCCATCGACGCGGTGCTGCGGCTGTCGGGCCTGCTGCACGTGCTGCCGCCGGTCATCAATGCCGAGCGCGGCCGCGACGAACTCCCCGAACCCGGTCGCTCGCACCCGGTTCCCGAGGACGACGACTACGACGGCCACGACGAATTCGGCGACTTCGGCGACGATCGCGATCGCCCGCGCGCCCAGGACCGCCCGGCCCGCCCGCGCGCCGAGGAAGCCGACGATTACGAGTCCACGCTGGTCAGCGATATCGCCGGCGCGAGCGAACCGGACGACGAGCCCGAAAACTGGCGTCCCGCACTGAAAGTCGTGCCGGATCCGCGCAACCGTCCGCGCCGCAACTGGCCGCCCGCCCCCGAGGGGGAGGAGCCGGACCCGTACGACGAGGACGACCGCCGCCGCCCCGGGGACGAAGACCGTTGGGCGGAACCGGAATCCGAGGATTGGCGCGACGAATCGGACGCCGACCGCGAGCCCGAGGAGGGCTGGCACAGGGATCAGGGCCGCAGCGCGCCGCCCGGCGGCCCGTTCCATCCGGGGTTCCGCCCCTATCAGGGACCCGCGCCGAGGTGACCCACCCCGGCCGTGTCCGCGCGCGGCACGCCGCAGCCACGTGGTGTCTGCGCGAATTCGCCGCGTGTGGGTCGGTCAGGGATCAGAATGGGGGCGCAGTTCCGGTCATTGCCGACCGCTCCCCAGTCGTGCGAGTGATGGGCCGCCGATGACCGAGAGTTCCCCTGATCGTCCGGCGGGCGCCCCGCGCCTGCCGGGTGCCCACCGCCCGGTGGCCCTGATCACGGGACCGACCTCCGGCATCGGCAAGGCGTACGCCACCCGGCTCGCCGCGCTCGGCTACGACCTGGTGCTGGTGGCGCGGGATGAGGATCGGCTGGCCGCGCTGGCACACGATGTGCGGGTGCGTTTCGGCGCGCGAGCCGAGACGCTGCCCGCGGACCTGGGCCGCTCCGCCGACCTCGGCCGGGTGGCCGAGCGCCTGGCACAGGGCGTCGAATTCCTGGTCAACAATGCGGGATTCGGCATGTCGGGCGAGTTCTGGACGCTGGAGCCGGACGCCCTGCAGCAGCAACTGGATGTGAACGTCAACGCCGTCGTACAGCTGACCCGGGCGGCCCTGCCGCCCATGCTGCACGCGGCCAAGGGCACCGTGGTCAATGTGGCCAGCATCGCGGGCCTGATACCCGGACGGGGTTCGACCTATTCGGCCTCCAAGGCGTACGTCGTATCCTTTTCCCAGGGGCTGGCCGGCGGGCTGGCCGGAACCGGAGTCCGGGTGCAGGCCTTGTGCCCGGGATTCGTCCGCACCGAATTCCATGAGCGGGCCGGAATCGACATGGCCTCGCTACCGCGACCGTTGTGGTTGAGCGTGGACGAGGTGGTGGCGGGTTCGCTGCATGATCTGGAGAGAGACCGGGTGATCAGCGTGCCCGGAATGCAGTACAAAGCGATCGTCGCGATCGCCGGGTTCATCCCACGATCCCTGGTGACCCGCCTGAACCGGGGCCTGTTCAACGCACGCGGAAGGACATAGAGGAAGCAATGCAGGTAACGACCACCGACCGGGACAGACTCGCGGCTCTGGTGCGCGACCTCGCCGTGGTGCACGGCCGGGTGACCCTGTCCTCGGGCAAGGAAGCCGACTACTACGTGGACCTGCGCCGCGCCACCCTGCACCACGAGGCGGCCCCGCTCATCGGCAAGCTACTGCGCGAACTCGTGGCGGACTGGGACTTCGACGCGGTGGGCGGGCTCACCATGGGCGCGGACCCGGTGGCGGCCGCGGTCATGCACGCGCCCGGCCGGGCCATCGACGCCTTCGTGGTCCGCAAGGCCGCCAAGACGCACGGCATGCAGCGCCAGATCGAGGGCCCGGACATCGTGGGCAAGCGGGTGCTGGTGGTCGAGGACACCACCACAACCGGAAACTCCCCGCTCACCGCGGTGCGCGCGCTGCGTGAGGCGGGCGCCATCGTGGTCGGTGTGGCCACCGTGGTGGACCGCGAGACCGGCGCCGACGACATCATCGCGGCCGAGGGGCTGGAGTACCGGTCGATCCTGGGTCTGAAGGACCTCGCCCTGGGGTGAGGACTTAGGTCCTTACCGAACGGTTAACAAGACTTTGCTCTGGGCTGAACCCTTGCTCTGGGTTAGCCTGGTGCTGGTCTTACGTCCGACAAAGGTGTTGTGAAGGGTCGTGTGAGTCACCTGTGGTGAGCATTGCAATCAACAAGGGTCATCAAAATGTTGCGATGCTCGGCATCGGCGCCTACCGGCCCCAGCGCGTGGTCAGCAACGCCGAAGTGTGCGAGGTCCTGGACTCCACCCCGGAGTGGATCTTCGAGCGCACCGGCATCCACAACCGGCGCTGGATCTCCGGTGACGAGACGCTGCGCACCATGGCGGTGGCGGCGGGCAACCGGGCGCTGAACAACACCGGCATCGACCGGTCCAAGATCGGCGCGCTGCTCTTCTGCACCTCCAGCTGGCTCAAACTGACCCCGCACGGTGCCCCGAGCGTCGCCGCGGACCTCGGCATGAACGGCATCCCGGCCTTCGACCTGACCTCCGGCTGCGGCGGGTTCGGTTACGGCCTGGGTGTCGCCACCGACATGATCCGCTCCGGCTCGGCCGAATACATCCTGGTGATCGGCGCGGAGACGATGACCGTGGGCCTGGACCCGAAGGATCGCGGCACCGCCATGATCTTCGGCGACGGCGCGGGTGCGGTCGTGGTCGGGCCCAGCGAGGAGAACGGCATCTCGCCGACCGTGTGGGGTTCCGACGGCGAGAACGCCGAGGCCATCGCGCAGGACGTCGACTTCCTGGAGTTCATGAACAAGGCGCAGCGCCTGCAGGGCACCGACCCGGCCGTCGAGCCGGTGGGCCGCATGTCGCTGCACATGGAGGGCCCCAAGGTCTTCCGCTGGGCCGCGGTCACCCTGCCGCGCGCGCTGTCGAGTGCCATCGAGCAGTCCGGCGTGCACAAGGAGGACATCGAGGTGTTCATTCCGCACCAGGCCAATGCCCGCATCAACGAGCTCATGAAGAAGAACCTCGGGCTCGCCGACGACATCCCGATGGCCAATGACATCGAGAACACCGGCAATACCTCCGCGGCCTCGATTCCGCTGGCCATGGAGGAGATGCTGGTGACCGGCAAGGCCAAGGGCGGTCAACTGGCGCTGCTGCTCGGCTTCGGCGCTGGCCTGTCCTACGCCGGTCAGGTCGCGGTGCTGCCGCCCGCGCCGGCCGAACCCAGCTTCTGATGGCCCGCCCGTTTCGCGCCGCGTTCGTCGGCGCGGCGGTGGTGACGGTGTTCGGCGCCGTCACCGGCCGCGAGAAACTGCAGTGGGCCGCAAAGCCTTTGCTGATGCCGCTGCTGGCGGCCGATGTGGCGATGAATGGCGCGGCCCTGGATCGCACCGATCGCACGGTGCTGCTCGGGTCGCTGGCCGCGGCCACGGTCGGCGACGTGTTGCTGATCGACCCCGATGACGATCGCCGATTGATAGCCGGCGCTTCGTCTTTCGCGGTCATGCAGACCGGGTACTCGTGGTTGTGGTTCCGGCGCGGCGGGCGGCCGCGCGCGCAGATCGCGGCCCCGCGCCTGGCGGCCTGGCTGGGCGCGGCGACGCTGATGCGGTTCAAGGCCCCGGCGATCGCGGTGCCGCTCACCGCCTACGGCGCGACCCTCGGCACGGCGGCCACGCTGGCGTCCGATCCGGAACTGGCTCGGGACGCGAAGAATATTGCGGGCGTGAACATTCCGAATGCGGACCCGCGCAGCCGATTGGGCGTGGGTGCGCTGTTGTTCACGCTGTCCGACGGATTGATCGTGCTGCGGCGCATTTTCGCGCGCGGTGAGAAGTCGCGCAGGATCAGTGAGGGCGTCATTCTCGGCACGTATGCCGCCGCGCAATACCTGCTCACGGATCCCCGCGCGCATCGGTAACCGAATAGGTCATCGAATAGGTCACCGTATCTGTCATCGGCAACCGCTGCCGATCATCGAATTCGATCGGACGAGAACCCCATCCCGAGTTTCGGGATGGGGTTCCGGTGTTTTTATCCCCGGGGGATCAGGGCAGGACCTGCGGAATGGCATCCGGGTCGACCGCGCCGACGAGCAGGCCGATCAGCGCGCCCTGGAGCGCCGGGCCGAGGGCGCACAGCGGGATGAGCGGAATGCCGACCACGGTGACGGCGCAGATGACGGCGCCGATCACGGCCCCGACACCCGCGCCTACGACGGCGGCATTGGCCATCGGGTCGTGGTTCTTGGCATTGGGATCGGTGGCGATGTCCTGCGGCTGTGAGATCTCGGCCGCAGGCTGGGCGACCTCGGGCGCAGCGGGCTGCTCGACATCCGGCGTGACCGGCTGCGCGGCCTCCGGAGCGACGGAGACCGCCGCCGGCGCGATGGCGGCCGCGACCGGAGCCGTGACCATCTGCACGACCGGGGCCGACTGCACGGCGTCGGCCGGGGCGGTGGCGGAAGCCGTTCCCGCGCTTGCGAAAGTCGTGGCGACGGCCAGCGGCAGTGCCGCGACGATTGCCTTACGACCGAAATTACGAATGGTGCGACGCATGATTTTTCCTGTCCTCCCGACCCCCGCAGCACGCTGAACTCAGATGGCGTGCAGAACGATTCACGTTGCCGATGGCAACGGAACAAGTTTTATCCGATCGCGGTCGCGGAATCAAGTCCCGCTGCCGCTATTCGAGATCCGTGGAATTGTGCTCGCCACCACTATTCGGTGACGCGTGCCATTCCGGGGATTGCGGATAGCAGTTCGCGGCCCGCCCCGGATTCCGTCCACCATGCGGTATGGCCGAGAAAGTACTCGTCGTAGGCGATTTCGGCGTTCTTCGCATTGCCGCCGGGGACGACGCCGAGGAAGTAGTCGATCTCGGACAGCTCGTACTCGCAATGCACGAGGGGGAGCAGCGCCGGAAGGCCGCGCCGCTCGGCGGCGGTCAGCGGCCGGACCGATTCGTAGCCCTGCAGCAGTGCGCGTACCTGGTCGAATCGCACTTTCGCCGGTCCGCCGTCGCGGATCGAAATCCAGTCCACGGCACTGCGTTCGATGGCGGTGGCGAGATCGTGGACGGCGGTGGTGCGGTCGCACAGGCCGAAGTCGATGACGGCGGTGATGTCGCGGTCGCGCCAGAGCAGGTTCGTGCCGTGCCAATCATTGTGTGTCCACAGCGGTTCCAGGTCCGCGAGCAGGGGCCGGAGCCGTTCGTAGGCCGGGAGGTGGACGCGTTCCAGGTCCGCCCGCCAGTCGCGTTCGGCGAGGAATGCGCCGACGGCCGGGCGTTCTGCGGCCCGATGCGCCACGGCCGCAAGGGGATCGGCGGAGGCGAAGAGGGTGAAGCCTGCCAGTAGCGGCCGGGGCGGGCGGCGTGGCGCCTCGTAACCCGCGGCCGCCAGGTGCAGGCGGGCCAGCAGGCGGCCGGCCGCGGCCGCCCCGTCGAGGGAGCGGTACGGCGTCCAGGAGAAGACGCTCTCGTACTCGTCTCGCCCGTCACCCGATTCCTGGACCTCGTAGGCGAAATCGCCCAGGTCGACCGTGTGCAGTACCCGCGGCACCGGGATTCCCTGCGAGCGTAGGTGATCCATGAAGCGGTGCTCCTCGCCGAGCGCGGCGGCGTCGCGCAGCGCCCGGGGGAGGCGTTTGACGATGAGGTCGCGCCCGTCCGGCGGGCGTACCCGGGCGGTCGCCGACAGTGGTCTCGGGCTGCGCCACACGATCGTCGCGTCCGTGCCCAGCACGGCGTCCACCTCGGCGGAAGTCAGTGCGGGCCAATCGGGTTCGACCAGCGGGTCGAAGCCCATGCCGTAGACGCGGCCGTCGGTCATCCCCGCCGGACCCGCACCAGGAGCGCGGTTACCGCCGCGGCGGCCAGGAACGAGTAGAGCGAGGCCGAGGACCACCAGCCCGGATGCACGCCGAGCGCGTCCTGTGCCCAGGTCCAGAATGTCGCCCACCAGCTGATGGAGCCGGGATTGAACAGCTGGTACACCACGAAGCCGACCGCCCACGGCAGCAGCATGAGCGGCCGGGCGGGCGCGTTCTGCGCCAGATTCCAGTCGCGGCGGCCCTGGCCGAGGAAGTAGTCGACGATGAGCACCGCGCACAGCGGCACGAAGACCGAGCCGATCAGATAGAGGAAATTCGCGTAGCTGCTGAAGTCGCGCACCGGTAGCGCCAGCAGTGTCACCGCCACACCGACCAGCCCGGCCAGCAGTCGCCGATCCACCCGCGGCAGCAGGTTCTGGATGGACATGGCCGTCGAATACACATTGGCGAAGGACTGGTCCGATTCGCGTAGCACCAGTACCGCGAAGAAGAGCCAGCCCGCGGTGACGCCCAGGAAGGAGTCGAAGACGTGGTCGGCATTGCCGCCCGCCTGCAGGATGGCGATGATGCCCAGCAGGTAGCACCACACCTGGGCGATCGAGTAGCCGGCCACGGTGGCCCCGGCGGCGGTCTTCGCCGAGCGGGAGTGCCGGGTGTAGTCGGCGGCCAGCGGCACGAACGAGATGGATACGGCCAGGGTGGTGTCGACGGCGGGCCAGAACCCGCTCCAGCTGGTGTCGTGCTGCACCGGAATGGGTTGCCGCAGTAGCTCGATCGTGAAGTAGAGCATGGCGACGGCCACCGCCACCGAGACGTATTTGCGGAGCGCCCGCACCGCGGACAGCGGCCAGATGGCCATGGTGGTGGACAGCGTGCCCGCCGCGACGATCACCACCCAGTGCGGAACCCGGTCGTGGGTGAGCGCCGAGACGCCGAGCGCGATCACGGTCAGCTCGTACACACCCCAGCCGATGCACTGCACGATATTGGCGACCGTCGGCAGATACGACAGCCGCGTCCCGAACAGGCCGCGCAGCACCGCCATGGCCGGTGCGCCGGTGCGGGCCCCGACGGCGCCCGGTCCGGCCACCATGGCCGCGCCCACCACGGTGCCCAGGACGGTCGCCAGCAGCGCCCCGGCCAGCGGGAGCGGCGGGTTCCCGGTCGGGAAGAGCACGTACGCGGCGCCGCTGAAGCCGATGAGACTGACGCCGAGATTGAGCCAGAATGCCGCCTGATCCGTGAACCCCAGCGTGCGCGGCGGCTGGGTGTCGAGCACCAGCGGCGCTTCCCTGCGGTCGGGTTTCTCGGCGATCGTCATGCCCAGGAGCCTACGGCCCGAATCGTGCGAATCCGGCACTGAGCTGGATATATATCAGAGGCAGAGGATGATCCGGTCCCGGTTCTGCGGGTCGACGCGGATCGAAATCGTGCCGCCCACAGCGATTCTCGGTTTCACCACCGGTTCGACATCGAAGACGATGCTGCCGTAGTAGGTCTCCGAGCCCGGCACCACGAGTTCGAGATCGAGTTCGGTGATCTCGGTGCAGTGGTCGGTGCGCTGCAGGGGGTGGACCGCTTCGATGTTCGCCCAGCCCTCGAGCCCGTGCCGGCGTAGTCTGCGGTCGGAGCGGCTGGGGCGCTGGGCGAACAGCATGCCGAGGCCCAGGAACGTTCCGAAGAGACCGACCAGTGTGACGATCTGGACCGGCACGGTACCCGGCGGGGTGAGTGGGACCAACCACCCCAGCCACAACCCGAGTGCGACGAGATATGCCGCCGTCACTCCGAGCACCGTACGGGCTATACGCGCGTGGTCCATGACACCCTCCAACCACGGCCTATCAGAATTCCAGGATAGTCCCGATACTTGTTCCGTGTGGGCCGATCAGGCGAGGTCAGAGGGCTGGTGGGTCAAACGGGCACGCCGGATGTGCGGAGCGCGGTGAGAGTGTCCAGATCGAGCGGCAGGTCGAGGCCGTCGAGGCCCAGGGTGACCTGTCCGGAGTACTCACCGGTCGGTAGGTATCGACCGTCCCGCAGCCGATGGGTCAGCAGCCGCATCGACTCCTCGGTCTCCAGCAGCCAGTAGTGCCCGATCCCCGCCGCCGCGTACTCGGCGAACTTCATGACCCGATCCACCCGCCGCGAACCCGGCGACACGATCTCGATGGCCGCCAGCACATCGCCCGGCCGCACCCGGGTGGCGTGCTCGGCCCCGGCCGTACCGCCCACGATGAGCACATCCGGCACCCGCACGGTCGGCGGCGTGCCGTCGTCGATGATCAATTCGATCCGCGCCATGGCGGCCACCCGCCGGGGCAGCGCCCGCTCCAGCTGAGCGGCCAGACGCCATACCGCGAGCTGATGCCGCGGCGGCTGCGGCGCCACCACCAGCACGCCGTCCACCAGTTCGCGGCAGTGCCGATTGTTCTCCGGCAGCAGCGACCACTCCTCGATGGTCAGGAGGTGATTCGGCCAGTATTCAACCGATTTCAGCAATTCCGCGGAACTCGATCGAGTCATGGGGCCAGTCTTCCACGCCCGGCAACCGTGCAGCGATGTTTCAACCCCGCAACCGCAGAACGGCGAGTACCCGCCGATGATGCAGATCCGAGGGCGGCAATTCCAGCTTGGAGAAGATGTTGCCGATGTGCTTCTCCACCCCGCGTTCGGTCACCGAGAGGGCCCGGGCGATGGCCGCGTTCGACAGCCCCTGGGCCATGGATTCCAGCACTTCACGCTCGCGCGGGGTGAGGCGGGCCAGCGAATCCTGCTGCCGGGCAGCGCCCATGAGCTGGCCGACCACCTCCGGGTCCAGCGCCGTGCCGCCGGTGGCGACGCGGCGCAGGGCATCGGTGAAATCGCCGACGTCGGCCACCCGGTCCTTGAGCAGGTAGCCGACGCCGCCCGCGCCGGCGGCCAGTAACTCGGTGGCATAACGGGTTTCGATCCACTGCGAGAACACCAGCACCCCGGTGCCGGGATGGCTGCGGCGCAGCGCGAGCGCGGCCAGCAGACCCTCGTCGGTGAAGCTGGGCGGCATGCGGACGTCCACCACGGCGACATCCGGCAGCTGGTCGGCGACCGCGGCGTGCAGACCGGTCGCGTCGCTCACCGCGGCTACCACCTCGAACCCGCGCTCCGCCAGCAACGCGGTGAGGCCGTCGCGCAGGATGGCATTGTCCTCCGCGATGACCACCCGCAGCGGCTGGTTCGCGGTGTTCGCATCCTGGTTGTCCCGGGTGTTCACAGCCTCGATCATTGCGGCCCGGCCAGCGGCAGCACCAGCGTGACCACGGTCGGGCCGCCGATGGGGCTGACCACCGTGAGCGTGCCGTCCACCGCGCGCGCCCGCTGCGCCAGCCCCGAAAGCCCGCCCACCACAACGCCTTCGCCGGGTCCGCCCACCGGTTGCAGCGCGCCGCCCTGGCCGTTGTCGCGCACGCTCACCGCCAGCGCATCCGTCCCGGCCGGCAGCACCGCCACCCAGATCCGGTTCGCGGCAGCGTGTTTCACCACATTGGTGAGCAGTTCCGCGACCGAGAAATAGGCGATGGCCTCGATGGCCGGGCTGGGCCGCAGCGGCAGCAGCACCCGCAGCTCCACCGGCAGCGCGCAGCGGGCGGCCAGGGTCTCCAGCGCCGGTTCCAGCCCGAGTTCGAGGGCGGGTGGATGGATGCCGCGCACCAGTTCCCGCAGTTCGGCCAGTGCCTCCTTGGATCCGGCGCGGGCCTGGGCGATCAGCTCGGCGGCATCGCCGCCCGCCGCGATCCGCTCCTCGGCGCGGCCCAGCATCATGGCGATGCTGACCAGTCGCGCCTGGGTGCCGTCGTGCAGGTCGCGTTCCAGCCGGCGCAGGGTGGCGGTGGAGTCGTCGACCGCGGCGCGGCGGCTCTCGCGCAGGCCGGCCAGCTCGAGATCGCGGGCCGTCGGGGTGAGCAGCCACAGCGCGAGCGCGCGGTGCAGGACGCAGACGCCGCGGATCAGCCACGGCAGCAGGAAGCAGCCGAGCACGCCGAGCGCCGCGAAAGCCAGGACACGCGGCCAGGTGTCGAGGTAGTAGTCGCCGAACTGGATCATCGAACGGTGTGACACGCCGCGTTCGTCCACATTGACCGGATCCATGAGTGCCCACGGAATCGGCGACAGCGCAACGAAACCCGTCACCGCCACCGCCGTCAGCACACCGTAGCCGATCACCACACCCAGCAAGCCGTCGAGGACCAGGAACAGCAGGGCGCGGTACGAGGTCCGATCGGTGAAGGCACTGCGCAGCCAGCCGATCGGCCCGGGCCGAAAGGTGAACGGGGGCGGCTCGGGCAGGGCCGCGTCGAGCAGCACCGCGCCCAGCACCCGATGAATGCGGCCCCACACCCGCCCGCCGAGGATCATGGCCGCCAGCACCGGGATGCCCACCACGAACACCGAGAGGTACAGGCTGCCGCCGATGCCCAGGAACAGGTAGACCGCGGCGGCACAGCCCAGCCCGAAAACGATGATCAGGTAGGCGAATTCCTTCCAGGTGCGCGCCCGGAACGGCGTGACCAGGAAGGTCCGCAGCACGGACTCGGGGGTGGGGCGGGGGCCCGGATCCGATTGCGGCGCGGGCGGATCGAGCACGATGCTGGGTAGGGCGGCCGTATCGCTCATGGATTCATGGTCGCGGGCGGCGCGGTGCGGTGGCGAGGGAGCAGCCCAGAAAGTATTCGGTGTAGCCAGCACGACCACCTAGCATTCAGCCATGACCTACGACGCGCCCCCGCCGGGCTGGGATCCGCAGTCCCAGGGCTACCAGCAGCAGCCGGGCTACAACCAGCAGCCCGGCTACCCCCAGGGCTACCCGCCGCAGGCGCCCGGTTACTACCCGCCCGGCTACTACGGCGCGCCCGCGCCGGATCATCCGCAGGCGGTGGTGGTGTTGATCCTCGGCATCATGAGCCTGATGTTCTGCCAGCTGCTCGGTCCGGTGGCCTGGATCATGGGCGGCAAGGCCCGCCGGGAGATCAGCGAGTCGAACGGCATGATCGGCGGCGGCGGCATGGTGACGGCCGGCTGGATCTGCGGCATCGTCGCCACGGCGCTGATGGTCCTGGTCATCCTGTTCATCGTGCTGGCCATCATCGTGGGCGCGGTCGGCTCCTCGCACTAGGCAACTACCATCGCCGGGGTGAGTTCCGCCCCGACCGCCCACGAACCGCCGACCCCCGGACCGACCGAATGGGGTGAGCATCCGCACGGCGTCGGACCGTGGCGCGAGGAGTTCGGCACCGAGCCGCCGGACGATCCGCGCCTGGACCCGGACCTGCTCGAGCACGGCGACCGGCGCAATGTGGTGGATGCCTACCGGTATTGGCGGCGCGAGGCCATCGTCGCCGATATCGACAGCCGCCGGCACCCGTTCCACGTGGCCATCGAGAACTTCGGGCACGACGCCAATATCGGCACGGTGGTGCGCACGGCCAATGCCTTCGCGGCGGCGGCCGTGCACATTGTCGGGCGCAAGCGGTGGAATCGGCGCGGGGCCATGGTCACCGACCGCTACCAGCACATTCACCATCACGCCGACATCGATGAGCTGCTGCGTTTCGCGGCCGGCGAGGGGCTGACGGTGGTGGCGGTGGACAACGTCCCCGGCGCGGTGCCGCTGGAGACCGCGGCGCTGCCGCGCGAGTGCCTGCTGCTCTTCGGCCAGGAGGGCCCGGGCGTGACCGAGGCAGCGAAAGCGGGCGCGCTGCTGACCGTTTCGATCGCGCAGTTCGGCTCGACCCGCAGTATCAATGCCGGTGTCGCCGCGGGTATCGCCATGCACGCCTGGATCCGCCAGCACGCCGACCTCACCACCGCCTGGTGAGCTGGACGACTCTCGGTAACAAATCAGCCACGAGCGCAGTGCCCGACTGGCACGATAAGTCCTATGACTTCGCGGACCGGACGCAATATCGAGCCGACCGCTGCCCTCTGGTCGGAGCGAGCCGACCTGGCGGAATCCGCGATCCTCTCGCGTCACCTACGCAAGTTGTGGGGCTGTCCCGGCACCCAGCTCGGCGTGGTGGGCTGGCCCGCCACCAAGGGCGAGCGGGTTTTCGCCTTCTGGCACTACTGGTGGCAGGCCCACCTGATCGATTGCGCGGTCGACGCCGCCAATCGCGCGCCGACCCCCGCCCGGCAGCGCCGCCTCTGGTCCATCGCCCACGCCTCGCGCCTGCGCAATATCACCGGCTGGACCAACAACTACTACGACGACATGGCCTGGCTGACAATCGCTTTGGAGCGGGCCGAACGCACCCAGGGCGTCGCCGAGGTGCGGGGCGCGCTGCTCACGCTGGAGAAGACGCTGGCCAACGGGTTCGATCCCGAGTTCGGCGCGGTGCCCTGGCGTAAGGGCTCCGACTTCTACAACGCCCCGGCCAACGGCCCGGCAGGCATCGCCATGGCGCGGCTGGGCCGCTACCACCTGGCACAGGAACTGGCCGACTTCCTCGACGCCAACCTGCGCGACAAGGAGACCGGCCTCATCTTCGACGGCATCCACCTACCCTCCGGCGAGGTCGAGAAGCCGGTCTACAGCTACTGCCAGGGCGTGACGCTCGGCCTGGAGACCGAACTCGCGGTGCACACCGGCGAACCCCGGCACGCCGAGCGCGCGGTCCGGCTGGTGGACGCGGTCGAGGAGCATCTGACCGCGGACGGCGTGGTGGTCGGCGACGGCGGCGGGGACGGCGGCCTGTTCAACGGCATTCTCATCCGCTACCTGGCGCTGGCCGCCCTCATGCTGCCCGGCGACGACCCCGCGCAGGTGACCGCGCGCCGCAAGGCCGCCGCGATGGTGCGCGCGTCCGCGAACGCGGCCTGGGAGCACCGCCTGGATGTGGAGGGGGAGCCGCTGTTCGGCGCGGATTGGCTGCAGCCGGCGCGACTTCCGGGCATCGCGGGCGCGGGCGGCTTCGAGGGCGGTTCGGTGACCGCCTCGCGCAGCCCGGAACGCGATCTGTCGGTGCAGCTTTCGGGCTGGAAGCTGATGGAGGCCGCGCACACGGTGACGGCCGCCGGGCTGTAATCGTTCAGGCGCGCGGCAGCCGGGGCAGCGGCACCGTCGCGGCCTCTGCCACGTCGAGGTCGAAATCCTCGGCGGGACGTGCCATTTCGACCCGGTACTGCCGCACGCCCAGGACCGTGCCGAGCACCAACCCGACCACCAGGGTTCCGATGACCGCCGGCATGAGCCAGGACATGTTCTCCAGGAAGCTGCCCGCGTAGTAGCTGGCCAGCAGGATCACCGGCGCCCAGATGACCGCGCCGACGGACGAGGCGATGGTGTATTTGCGGTGGTCCATCCCGGCCGCGCCCGCGACCAGCGGGCACAGCGTGCGCACCCACGGAATCCAGCGGGCCACCAGCACCGCCAGGAACCCGTGCTTGTGCAGCATGTCCGAAACCCGCGCGAGATTGCGGGTATTGATGTACTTCCCGTTCTTGCGCGCCACCAGATGGTGTCCGGCGCGCTGGCCGAAGACGTACCCCACCTGGTTGCCGGCGATGGCCGCGATCATGGTGCCGATCGACAGCGCCCAGACCTGCTCCTCGCCGACCTGCGAGGCCAGCACCACACCGGCGGTGATGAGCATGGAGTCACCGGGCAGGAACAGCCCGATGATGAGTGCGCACTCCAGGAAGACGAAGGTGAGAACCACGGTCCAGACGAGCACTGGTCCGGCTGTCTCGAGCGGGCCGAATCCGGAGGCGGAAAGAAAGGCGGGACCGCTCGATGCGAGGGTTAGCGGGGTGGTCGACACCGAAGGGCTCAGTGGGTCGGCTCGTTCGTCGAGGTGGCGTACTCGGCCTGTTCCGGGGCCTGGCCGCGGTGCAGCAGGTTCTTCGCGACCGCGATGATGCCCGGCAGGATGGACACGAACACGATCAGCAGGAAGATCGCCTCGACGTTCTTACGAATGAATTCGACATTGCCCAGGAAGTAACCGAGCACGGTGACGCCGCCGCCCCAGAGCACCGCGCCGATGATGTCGACGGTGGCGAACTTGCGGTAGTCCATCTTCGAGACACCGGCCAGCACCGGCATGAAGGTGCGCACGATGGGCACGAAGCGGGCCAGCACGATGGTCTTCGGGCCGTGCTTCTCGAAAAAGGCGTGCGTCTCGGTGATGTAGTGCTGCTTGAAGAAGCGCGTGTCTTCCTTCTTGAACAGCGCCGGACCGATGGATCGGCCGATCCAGTAGCCGCTCTGGTCGCCGAGCCAGGCCACGAAGGCCGTCGCGGGCACCAGCCACCAGATGTTCATGCCGGCCGGCGGGTGTGCCTGGGCCGCCAGCAGACCGCCGGTGAACAGCAGCGAGTCGCCAGGCAGGATCGGGAACAGCAGACCGGTCTCGATGAAGACGATGGCCAGGATCGCCGGGAGCACCGCGTGCTGCAGCCAAGTCTCCGTCAGGAGGTGCATTGGATCCAAGATCGCGGGCAGCGCGGCATTGGTCGTCACGGCATCGGATACGGCCAGCAAGGTCACGGCCACCACAGTACCGGTAGGCCGGACATCACACCGAACGTCGAAGCAACCTCACAAACTTGTGGGGTATGTGAGGCCATTGCCCCGGAGAAATGGGGCTGTCCTATCGTGTCAGCTGACAGAATTTTGTAGTACGCACCACACACAACACGGAGGTCATTGTGCCCATCGCGACTCCGGAGATCTACGCCGAGATGATTGCTCGGGCCAAGCAGAACTCCTTCGCGTTCCCCGCCATCAACTGCACCTCGTCGGAGACCATCAACGCGGCCATCAAGGGCTTCGCGGACGCCGGCAGTGACGGCATCATCCAGTTCTCCACCGGCGGTGCGGAATTCGGTTCCGGCCTGGGCGTGAAGGACATGGTGACCGGTGCGGTCGCGCTGGCCGAGTTCGCCAACGTGGTCGCCGCGAAGTACGACGTGACCATCGCGCTGCACACCGACCACTGCCCGAAGGACAAGCTGGACACCTTCGTGCGCCCGCTGCTGGCCATCTCGGCCGAGCGCGTGAAGAACGGCCTGAACCCGCTGTTCCAGTCGCACATGTGGGACGGTTCCGCGATCCCGATCGACGAGAACCTGGAGATCGCCAAGGAACTGCTGAAGCAGGCGCACGCGGCGAACATCATCCTCGAGGTCGAGATCGGCGTTGTCGGCGGTGAAGAGGACGGCGTCGAGGCCGAGATCAACGAGAAGCTCTACACCTCGCCCGAGGACTTCGAGAAGACCATCGATGCGCTGGGCTCCGGGGAGAACGGCCAGTACCTGCTGGCCGCCACCTTCGGCAATGTGCACGGCGTGTACAAGCCGGGCAATGTGGTGCTCAAGCCCGAGGTGCTGGCCGAGGGCCAGCGGGTGGCCGCCGCCAAGCTGGGCCTGGGCGCGGACGCGCAGCCGTTCGACTTCGTCTTCCACGGCGGTTCGGGCTCGCTGAAGTCGGAGATCGAGGACTCGCTGCGCTTCGGCGTGGTGAAGATGAACGTCGACACCGACACCCAGTACGCCTTCACCCGTCCGGTCGCCGGTCACATGTTCGGCAACTACGACGGCGTCCTGAAGATCGACGGCGAGGTCGGCAACAAGAAGGTCTACGACCCGCGCAGCTACCTCAAGAAGGCCGAGACCTCGATGGCCGCGCGCGTCGTCGAGGCCTGCAACGACCTGAACTCCGCGGGACGTTCGATCAGCGCCAAGTAAGCTCAACGGTCGGGATTCCGCTGCAATAAGCGGAATCCCGGGCAATTTTCGAGCGGCGGGCGCGCCGCGGTCTCTATCGAGGCAGGTGGCATGACTGTCGATGTGCGGGTCCTGGGCCCCGTGCAGCTGTTGGTCGCCGGTCGGTCCGTGCCGGTCGGCGGCCCCAAGCCGCGTGCGCTGCTGGCGGCTCTGACCGTGAACCGGCGGCGCGCGGTGTCCTCGCAGGCGCTGGCCGACATTGTCTGGAACGACGATCCACCGGACTCCTATCAGGCGAGTCTGCAGGTGTTCGTCTCGAATATTCGCAAGACCCTGCGCACCGCCGGGGTCGACCCGGTGGCGCTGCTGCGCACCGAATCCTCCGGCTACCGGCTGGAGATCGAGGATGACGAGTGCGATCTCGGGCGCTTCGAGACGCTGCGCCGCGAGGGTTCGGAGGCCGCCTCGATCGGCGACCCCACCGCCGCGTCCCGGCTCTTCGGCGAGGCGCTGGCGGAATGGAGCGGCCGCGCCCTGGACGATCTGTCCGGCCTCGGCTTCGCGGAGAGCTTCGCCACCGCCATGGACGAGGAGCGGCTGCTGGTCGCCTCCGCCCGCATCGACTCTGAAATCGCTTTGGGCCGAGCCTCTTCCGTGGTCGGCGAGCTGGTGTCGATGACCAGTGCGCATCCGCTGCGGGAGCCGCTGTGGGCGCAGCTCATCACCGCGCTCTATCTGTCCGGCCGTCAGGCCGACGCGCTCGACGCCTGCCGCCGGGTGCGCACCGTGCTGGCCGACGAGCTCGGCATCGATCCCGGTCCCGCGCTCATCGCGCTGGAGCAGAAGGTGCTGCGTCAGGAACCGTTGAGCACCGGGCAGATTCACGAGGTCGAGCGCATGGCCAAGGCCATGACCGAGACCGTCACCGAGATGCCGCGCGCGGTGCGTGCCGGGCAGCTGCGGCTGTCCGACGGCCGGGTGGTGCCGATCGGCCCGAACGGCATGAAGATCGGCCGCATGACGGACAACGATCTGGTGCTAGACGATCCGAAGGCCAGCCGGTACCACGCGCAGATCACCCCGAGCCGGGCCGGGCTGCTCATCAAGGACCTGCACTCCGCCAACGGCATCTACATCAATGAGGAGTCCATCGAATCGGCCGCCGTGCTGGCCGACGGGGACGCCATCCGGATCGGCACCACCGTGCTCACCTTCCAGGCCTTGCGCTGAACCCTCGCTGCATTACGCTGCTGCACTGTCGGTTTCGGTCCGCGGTGCGGCGGCGGTAGGTCCACGGGTCTCGATTCTGTCGAGATCGGTCGAGTGCCGGCGGTTCGCCCGGTTCCGGGGGTAGGGTCTCTGCCCGGATATATCCGAGAGCCCGTTTGTCGGAAGGTTGAGTGCATGGCCAAGCGGCTGGTGGCAGCTGCGGGGGCGGTGATCGTCGGGGCGGGCGTACTCGCCGGAATGGGCGGGCCGGTCGCGGCGGCGGATCCGGATCCGGGTGCGGCACCGGCCGTTCCGGGTATCGGGCCCTGCAGCACCGACGCCAAGCCCGGACACGAGTCGCTGATCCCGAAGACCGTCGAGGTGCCCGTGCCCTATCCGGTGGTCACGGTCGACACCGGGCCGGCGCCGGAGAACACCAAGCGCGTCGCGATGGAGCTGCCGCCGGATCCGTGCGTGAACCCGTGCCCGGACCTCACCGACACTCCCGCTCCGCCACCGGGACTCGCCGAACAGCTCGGCCTCCCCAAGCTGATCGTGCGGCCGCAACCGTTCAATTTCGCGTTGCCCAACCCGAATCCGCCGGCGCTGCCGCCCGGTCCCGATCCGGCGCACCCGCCGGTCGAGGCTGCCGCCCAGGTGCCCGCGCGGCCGACACCGCAGGTCTCCGACGTGCGCGAGGTGTCCAAGCTGACCGGCGCCGACTCGGTGAACCGCACCGACAAACGCTGGCAGGTCCAGGGCACCGACCTGGGGATCATGTGGCAGAGCGCGCCGGACGAGATCGCCATCGCCTTCGGCGACACCGTCGGCCGCGACTTCCACCCGCCGGGCGGCATGGGTGAGGACTGGCGCTCGAACCTGCTGGCCTTCAGCAAGAACCGCGATCTCGAGAACGGTGTGGTCTTCGACCGCATGGTCACCGACGACCGCTGCCACGCCGCCGAACTGCTGAGCAGCCGCAAGCTGGACAATATCGAGATCACCACCATCCCGACCTCGGGCTTCGCCATCGGGGACCGGCAGTACCTGAGCTACATGTCGATCCGAACCTGGAACAGCGTGCCCGGCACCTGGTATACCAACTACGGCGGCATCGCCTACTCCGACGACCACGGCGAGCACTGGACCAAGGACCCGTACGCCAAGTGGGAGAACATCTTCGGCCTCTCCAACTTCCAGGTGACGGCCATGGTGCCGCAGGGCGACTGGGTTTACATGTTCGGTATCCCCAACTCGCGGCTCGGCGGGGTGGCGCTGGCCCGGGTGCCGAAGGGCCAGGTGCTCAACCCGACGGCCTACCAGTACTGGAACAGCGGCTCCTGGATACCCGAGACGAACGGATCGGTCACGGTCACACCGATTGTCGACGCGCCCGCCGGTGAGCTGTCGGTGCGCTACGACGAGAGCCGCAATGTGTGGCAGATGAGCTACCTGGACACCGCCAAGGCGGCACTCGTTGTGCGGGAATCGGATACGCCGCAGGGCACGTGGTCCGACAGCGCGGTCACGGTGAGCGCACTGCAATTCCCGGAGCTGTACGGCGGTTTCATCCATCCGTGGTCCACCGGCAACGACATGTACTTCACCATGTCGACCTGGAGCGACTACAACGTCTACCTGATGCACGCCACAGTGAACTAGCAGCACTCGAAGCGGGTGGGCCGCATGACATGTGCGGCGCATCCGTTTCTTGTTGTTCGGTTGCCAACCGCAGCAACTGATTTCGTAACGGTCGGGGTAACTCCTGGGGTACGCCCGAAATAGATTCGGCGCACGCCCGCCGGCACGCGTGCGCGGCGGGCGACGGCTCTTTGCCGGGCGCTGAAGTTCCGGGGAGGCGGGGGAGCTCTCAGCTGTGCGCTGAAGTCTCGGGGAGGCGGGACAGCCGGATCTCGGCGACGGCGCGGCCGAACAGCTTCTTGCCCTCCGAGGTCGCGCCGAGGACGACGGTGGCCGCGCCCCGGGCGGCGTCCACCGATTTCACCTTGCCGGTGAACTCGACGATGGTCGGGGCGGTCGGCTCGACCGGCACGAAGCCGGAGAAGCGGACGCTGAACTTGCCCAGCGCCGACGGATCGCCCAGCCAGTCCACCAGGTAGCCGGCGGTCAGGCCCATGGTGAGCATGCCGTGCGCCACCACGGTGGGCAGGCCGACCAGGGTCGCGGCGGTGTCGCTGAAGTGGATGGGGTTCGGGTCGCCGGAGACGCCCGCGTAGTTGACCAGGTCGCCGCGGGTGACCGGCACCTTGGCGGCGGGCAGCTCGGTGCCTGCGGTCAGGGTGGCGGCGGTGGGGATGGTGTGGACCGGCTGCGGCGGGGCGGGGGCGGCCAGCTCGGCGACCTCGTCGGGAGCCAGCAGAATCAGACCGGTCGGGTCGCCGTCGAATTCGCCGGGCTCGACCACATGGCCGTGCATGACCACGCCCGAGACCGTCTCGACCGTGGCCGGATCGATCTCGACGCCCTTGCGGGCCACGATGGTGGTGGTGGCGACCAGCACCGGCAGCGCCTCGGCATCGGTGAGGGTGACCTTGACGGTGATGAAGTCGTTGTCGCCGAAGCTGCGGATGTTCTCGACGACGACGTCCACCCCGAGGCGGTCCTCGGCCAGGATCGGGCGGTAGTACTCGAAGATCTGATCGGTCTGCAGGATCTGCGAGACGTCGTACTCGGTGAGCACCGATCCGATCAGCGAGCGGGTGGTGGCCGCGCCGATCACCGACGCGAAGGTCGGGGAGGCGAGCAGGCCGCCGTAGCCGAGCGCCGCGGCGGCGGCCTCGGTGTGGTGACCGGGGTGATCGTTGCGCACCGAACGCGCGAACTCGCGGATCTTCTCGCGGCCTACGTCGTAGTGATCACGGACACGGAAGTGCCGTCCGACCAGCTCGGCCGCGGTGGCTTCAGTAGCCTCTGCCGTTTCCGGCATGGTGTTCAGCTCCCTGCAAATCGAAACCCGGTGGGCCCGCACCACTTCTGCCGGGCACTGCCCGCACGAATCAGGCAATGCCCTGGACGGTGTACAACCGTTGAAGTGCCGGAATGCCGAAATGGCTGGCCCAGACAATCCGGCACACTGTACCGACGTGCCGGACTGTTGACCAGGTCTTTGTGATGTTCATCGCGACCGGGGCCGCAAATGCGTCAGGAAATTTTCCGGGATCCGATCAGTGCCCGTTCTGCGGGTCGCACACCTTCCACGAACCACCCTCGTTGCGCAGATCGAAGGTGCGTGCGGACGTCTTCGACGGGTCCGCCGCGGTGTACACGGTCGCCTGCGCCAGCGCGGCGTCGCCGGTGATCTGAATGGCGTCGACGCTCTTCACCTGGGGAATGCTCTTCTGGTCCTGCGAGGTCTTGTACACGCTCGCGAACTGGTCGGCCGAGATCTTCTGGTAGAAGTCGTGCTGCGCACCGCAGGTCACGGCCCGCAACGCGTCCAGATTCCCGGACTTCAGCGCGTCGGTGTACGTGGTGATCGTCTTCTGCACCAGGGCTTCCGGCGAGTTGTTGTTCTGGTGCTTCACCACACCGAACACCACACCGGCAATGGCGATCACCGCGATCACGGCCGCCGCCACGATGATCCACAGCTTCTTCGACACACCGCCCGCCGCCGCGGCCCCATCGGCCGCCTCGGCGGCGGCCGGTACCCGCTGCGGCTGCGCCAGAATGCGCGGTCCATCCCCCTGAACATCGTGCGGACCAGCCTGTCCCGGGCCACTCGGCACCGGACCCTGCTGCACACCCTGCGGCACGTTCGGTCCCTGCGGCGCTTTCGGTCCCTGCGGCGCGCCGGGTCCCTGCGGTGCATTGGGGCCCGGTGCGCCCGGTCCCTGCGGGCCGCGCGGACCCTGCGGCGGCGCACCCGCTCCGACCCGCTGCGGCGGGGCGATGCGCGGCCCGCCGATGGGCTGGCCCGGCGTGGTCGGCTGCATATCCGCCGGTGACGGCGCGGTCGCGGGCCGGCGCGGCCCCATCGGCGGCCGCGGCGGCGACGGCCGGGTCTCCTCGACCGGCGCGTCCGGCGCCGGCGCGTTCCCCTTCGGACCCACATTCCGCGGCCCCGCGTTCACCCGCGGCGTCTGCGGCGGCTTGCTGACCGCCCGCCCCTGCGGCCCCGACACCCGGATCTTCTCGGTCGCCTGGTCCCCGGACACGATCGGCAATGCCGTCGTGGCGTCATCCGCTGGACTCGGAACCTTCTTGATCACAACGGTTTTCGCGTCCCCGCCGGTGGCGTCGCCGGAATCGCCGTCCGGCTTCGCCGCGAAATCGCCCGTGCCGCCGGCCTTCTCGGCCGCCGCGTCACCGTCCTTCGCCTTACCGGCCTCCTTCGACTTATCGCCGTCCGCGGTGGCCTTGCCATCCTCCGGCTGCGAATCCGCCTGCGGCATCCCCTCGGTGGGAACATCCTGCGGCGCGGGCTTCCCCTGCGCCGTATCGCTCGCGGCTCCACCCGGCTTCCCGGCAGCCGCGGGCGCGGAACCGGCCTTCGCGGCCTCGCCGCTCGCCGCCTGCCCGGGTTGCTGAATCCGAATCAACTGCGTGGTCGCATCCGCCCCGGCGGCCTCGCCCGCGGCAGACTTCTCCCCGCTCGGCCGCTGAATCGGAATGAACTGCGTAGGAGCATCGTCTGTCGCCGCCTGCCGGCCCGGCCCGGACTGCTCCGCGCCGGTCGGCTGTCCGCCGGCGTTCTGTTGCGAGGGTGAGCTGGAACCCTTGGGGTCGGCCGGGGCGGTCTGCCCCGCCTTCGCTCCGGGAGTCGGGGAGGTGTCCGGGCGCTGCGCATCGCCCGCGGCCTGTGCCTTCGTGCCGGGTCCGGATTGTCCAGCGCCAGTGGACTTCTCAGTGGCTGCGTTCGATGGCGTCGACGCGTTCGCGTCCGGGCGGTTTGCCTGTCCCGCTGCGGGTTGGGCGGCCTTCGAGGCGCCCGGTCGCGGTGCGGCGCCCGCGGCGGGAGCCTGTTGGGCGGGGGCGGATTGCCGGGCGGCAGCGGTGCCGGGCGGGTTCTGCTTGCCGGCCGGGCCGGGGGCCGCGGGCCGGGCGCTCGAGGTGCTCTGGGGTACGAATTCGCCCGAGCCCTGGCGCGCGGCGGCCGGGGGTCGGCCGCCCGGGGTGTTCTGCGGGACGGGTGGCTGGATGCGTCCGGCGGGCTTGGGGGTTTCGTAGTGGATGGTGGCGAAACCGGCCGAGGACTTGGCGGGCGGGTTGGCCGGCTTGCCTTGGCCGGGGGCCGGGTTCGAGCCGGCCGGTGCGGGTTCGGCTGCGCCGGTACGGATCTGCTCGGTGCGGGAGTTGGCGGTGGGAATCACTTCCGTGGCCGCGGTCGGGGGAGCGTCGTTTTCGCCGGCATCGCTCGGTGCGCCGGGGCCCTTCGCGGGGTTGCCCGCGGCGGGGCCGCTGGGCCGGGACGCGGACTGGTCGGTCGGAGTCTTGGGGGCGGCGGTGTCCTCGGCGCCGGATGCCGAGTTGGCAGGACCCTGCGGCTGCTGGTCGTCTTTCGGGTCGGACACGCGCTACACCCCTTGCTTCGGCGGAACTGTGATTCGACGGTCAGCCTACTGAGCATTCCGGACGGCGGTGCAGAATGATCGGCATGACCTCCTTCGGCGATCTACTCGGACCGCAGCCGGTCCTCCTCCCGGAAAACATCGACGCGGAGGACGCGCTGCTCCAGAAACAGGACCCGGTGCAGGTTGCCGCGGCGCATCCGACCGCCTCCATCGCCTGGGCCTACCTGGCCGAGGCCGCGCTGGAGCGGGGCGCAGCCGCCGACGGCGAGATCAACCACGACATCATCTCCGCCTACGCCTTCGCGCGCACCGGCTACCACCGCGGCCTGGACCTGTTGCGTCGCAACGGCTGGAAGGGCTTCGGCCCGGTGCCGTGGAGCCACGAGCCCAATCGGGGCTTCCTGCGCAGCGTCGGCGCGCTGGCGAAGGCCGCCCGCGCCATCGGCGAGACCGACGAGTACGCGCGCTGCCTGGACCTGCTCGAGGACTGCGACCCGCGCGCGGCCGCCGAGCTCGGCCTCGACTGAATTGAGCAGCGGCCTGGGCGAAACCATCGACGCTGCCCGGGAGAGCAGCGTCACCCGTATGCGCAGGGCCGCGGGTCGCGTCCGGTCCTCGCTGCTGCCGATCGTGCAGTGCGCGATCGGCGCGGGCGTGGCCTGGTTCATCGCCCACAATGTGATCGGGCACGAGCGCCCGTTCTTCGCGCCCATGGCCGCCATGATCTCCATCGGCCTGTCGTTCGGTGCGCGGCTGCGCCGGTCGGTCGAGCTGATCGTCGGCGTGGCAGTCGGCATCGGCATCGGCGACCTGTTCGTCTCCCGGGTGGGCACCGGCGGCTGGCAGATCGTGCTGCTGGTGGTGATCGCCATGTGCACCGCCGTCTTCCTCGACGGCGGCCCGGTCATCACCATGCAGGCGGCCAGTTCCGCGGTACTGGTGGCCACGCTCTATCCGCCCGGTCAGGGTGGTGCGTCGCTGCGCATGATCGACGCGCTGGTGGGCGGTCTGGTCGGCATCGTGGTGGTGGCGGCGATCCCGCTGCATCCGGTGCGCCGTGCCCGGGAGCAGGCCGCCGGGATTCTCGAGGTGATGGGCAAGGCCCTCACCGAGTGCGCGGACGGCCTGCTCGAGCAGGATGCCGGCAAGATCAAGACGGCGCTCGAGACCGTGCGCGGCACCCAGGGTGCGATCGATGCGATGCGGAACACCCTCGAGGGCAGCCGGGAGATCATTCGAATCTCTCCGCTGTACTGGAACTCTCGCTCCCGCCTGCAGCGCCTGCGGCAGGCCGCCGACCCGCTCGACAACGCGGTCCGCAATACCCGCGTGCTGCTGCGCCGCGCGCTCACCTCGGTGCGCGACGACGAGGTGCTGAATCCGGGCCTCGTCGCGGAGGTCGAGAAGCTCGGTCAGGCCGTGGATGTGGTGCGCCGCATGATGCTGGCCGACCCGGACGAGAAGCCCGATCCCGCCGAGGCGACCCGCGTGCTGCGCTCGGTCGGCAAGGGAGCGACCAAGGATCTGGTGACCGGGGCGGGCCTGTCCGCCCACGTGGTCTTCGCCCAATTGCGTTCCATCGTCGTGGATCTCATGCAGGTGTGCGGGATACGAAGGCTCTCCGCCATGGCGCTGCTGCCGCCGACCGTCCCGCATCCCTATGTCACGCCGATCGACTGATCCATCGTCCGCCCGGATCCAGGTCCGAGACCGGGATTGCGGGTATGTCCGATTCGCCTGCGGGTGCCTGCTCTTGATCTTCGGGTAGTCCGCTACTCGCGTCGAACCGGTTGCGTCCCTCTACCGTTCGTATCAGGCCGGATTTACGAGGGGTAGTCCGGTTCCGGACTCGCAGCGACGGGTGGCAACGGTTTCTCCGGACCGATGTCGTTGCGATGGGCCGCCCGACACCGGGTCGTCCGGGCGGCCCACCCGGATCAGAGCCAGAAGCGCGTCAGCGCGCTGCCCGCCGACCACCAGCCGCCCGGCAGCCCGGACAGTTCGAACAGCGCGTTGATCGCGTCGAAGAAGAGCCGGTTGAGTTCGGGCGTGAACAGCAGCGCGAACAGGATCAGGATGCCGAACGGCTTGATCTGATCCAGCGACCGCCGCGTCTGATAGCTCAGCGACGGCTCCAGAATCCCGTACCCGTCGGTGCCGGGAATCGGGATGAGGTTCAGCACGGTCGCCGTAATCTGCAGAAACGCAAGGTAACTGAGCCCGAACCAGAATGCCGCGTGCGAATGGGTGCTGCCGTAGAACCGCACGATCACCAGCAGCACGATCGCGCACAGCGCGTTCACCGCGGGCCCGGCGCCGCTCAGGATCCGCTGTATCCGCGGGCTGAAGTTGTGCGAGTGCACGTACACCGCACCACCGGGCAGCGCGAACCCGCCGAGCGCGATGAACACCACCGGCAGCGCGATCGACAGCAGCGGATGGCTGTACTTGAGCGGATTGAGGGTCAGATACCCGCGCATCTCCACTTCGCGGTCCCCGGCCCGCCACGCCACAAACGCGTGCGCGAATTCGTGCAGGCAGATGGACACGATCCAGCCCGCTACCACCAGGATGAAAACGCCGAATTGGGCCTGGCGCGAACCGTAGTCGGCGTCCCAGGCGAGCGCCCCGCCCGCCACCGTGATCACCACGACCAGTAGGAACACCGGACTGGGCCGGACCGCTCCGGATGCCCGGCCCACCGCGCGCGGGTAATTCACCTGATACTCCCAACTGGTCGGCTCTGCTGTACGCCGCTACCCATTCTGGGGGTGAATCAGCGAACCAGCAGCCAAGGTTCGTGGTGCCGATAGAACGTGGAGCGCTTCACCAGCCGATCGGTGGTGATCCCGTCGCGGGTGACGATGGCGCCGCTGGTGCCCAGCTGCATGGCGCGCCCCTCGACCCAGCGCTTCTTGCGCAGGCCGCGCTGCACGGTGGCGTGCAGGCCGGGCATCTCCAGCATGGGCGAAACATGCAGTGCCGCGACCTTTCCCGTGAACAGCCGGGTGTCGTCGACGTAGGCCTCGCCCTCCAGCTTCGCGCCCGCCTCGCCGACCAGGGTGGCGCGGCCGATCAGCACCTTGCCGGTGTCGTCGCGAATCAGCGGGGTCGCGATGGCCTTGCCCTCCAGCGCGCGCTTGGCGGCGGCGGAGCCGGTACCGGTCTCGTAGGCGCGGGAGCCGTAGGTGCGATCGATGGGCACATAACCGATTTCGACGCCGAGGCGTTCGGTGCGCATCAGATGGGTGAGGACCGCGGCCAATCCGGCATCCTCACCGAGCACGATGAGCCGGGGCAGGCTGTCGGCGGCCATGACCGGCAGCAACTCGTCCAGAGCGCCGGTATCGGGAATGGCGGAGGTCTGGGTGAGGGGCAGGGATGCCAGCGCGATGGGAACAGGCGCGCCGTCGCAGCGGAGAACATGGGTACTCAACTGCCGAACACCCTCCTCTGGCTTGCCAACACCTATCCGCCTCGCTGCATATCCGATGGACCCCCGCCGGTCCCTCTCCCCGTGCCACCATAGCCCTGTCTCATTTGCCACGCTGTCCTCGCTGCGCATCCGTTACGTGCCCGATTTGCCCTACGCTTCGCCGCTTCGCTCCCGTATCCGCTCCGAGCGCGGGGAGGCGGCGCGCAGTCCAGACCGAGGCGGGCCGCGAACTGCGGGTATGCCGCCTCGCGGGACTCATGGGGGACTCCCGTAAAGTGTGCCTACGGCCACCGCCTTCTGACGGCGGGTAGCTGCAGCACCAGAGGGGCTGCGCGTCGAACCCGTAGGAGACACTCACATGCCGGCAATCGTGCTGATCGGCGCCCAGTGGGGCGACGAGGGCAAGGGCAAGGCAACCGATCTGCTCGGCGATCGGGTCCAGTGGGTAGTTCGATACCAGGGCGGCAACAACGCGGGTCACACCGTGGTGCTGCCCAATGGTGAGAGCTTCGCGCTGCATCTGATCCCGTCCGGCATCCTCACCCCGGATGTGACCAACGTCATCGGCAATGGCGTGGTGGTGGATCCGGGTGTGCTGCTGGCCGAACTCGCCGGTCTGGAAGAGCGCGGTGTGGATACCTCCCGCCTGCTGCTCTCGGCCGACGCGCACCTGATCATGCCGTACCACGTGGCCATCGATAAGGTCACCGAACGCTTCCTGGGCAACAAGAAGATCGGCACCACCGGCCGCGGCATCGGTCCCTGCTACCAGGACAAGGTCGCCCGCGTCGGCGTCCGCGTGGCCGACGTGCTGGACGAGAAGATCCTCACCCAGAAGGTCGAGGCCGCACTGGAATTCAAGAACCAGGTGCTGGTGAAGATCTACAACCGCCGCGCGCTGGACCCGCAGCAGGTGGTGGACGAGGTGCTGGAGAAGGCCGAGGGCTTCAAGCACCGCATCGCCGACAGCCGGCTGCTGCTCAACCAGGCGCTCGAGCGCGATGAGATTGTGCTGCTGGAGGGTTCGCAGGGCACCCTGCTGGACGTCGACCACGGCACCTACCCGTACGTCACCTCCTCCAACCCGACCGCGGGTGGCGCGGCGGTGGGCGCGGGCGTCGGCCCGAACAAGATCACCACGGTGCTCGGCATCCTGAAGGCGTACACCACCCGCGTCGGCTCCGGCCCGTTCCCGACCGAACTCTTCGACGAGTCCGGCACCTACCTGGCCAAGACCGGCGGCGAGGTCGGCGTCACCACCGGCCGCGCCCGCCGCACCGGCTGGTTCGACGCCGTGATCGCCCGCTACGCCACCCGCGTCAACGGCATCACCGACTACTTCCTCACCAAGCTGGATGTGCTCTCCAGCCTGGACACCGTCCCGATCTGCGTCGCCTACGAGATCGACGGTGAGCGGGTCGAGCAGATGCCCACCACCCAGACCGAATTCCACCACGCCAAGCCGATTTACGAGGAAATGCCCGGCTGGTGGGAGGACATCTCCGGCGCCCGCACCTTCGAGGAGCTCCCCGCCAACGCCCGGGCCTACGTCGAGCGCCTGGAAGAACTGTCGGGCGCGCGGGTTTCGTGCATCGGCGTCGGCCCCGGCCGCGACCAGACCATCGTCCGCCACGATATTCTGGGGTGAGCTCCCCCGCCTCCCGGTGACTTCAGCGGGACACCCAGCAAGGCAGTGCTGCATGCCCCCCGGTACCCGCATGATGCCCTGAGACGGCCCGCGCCCGCCGCGATAGCGGCGGGCGCGTGTTTTCCGCTCAGCGACAACTGATTTCGCAAGATGCGGGTAACTCACCGGGTACGACCAGAATTGGTTCCGCACCCAACGCAGGCACGGGCGCCGAACCCACGACGGCACTCAGCTGCCCGCTGAAGTCCCGGGGAGGCGGGGGAGCGGCGTCAGTAGGTGATCAGCGGGGCGAGCGGGTCGGCGGCGTGCGGGTTGAGCGCGGCGGCGGCCGCCGCGATGGACTTCACGGCGACTCGCAGGTCGGATTCCTCGTGGGTGAAGGGGAGGCGGATGAAGCGTTCGAAGGCGCCCTGGACGCCGAAACGTGGTCCGGCGGCGAGCAATACGCCGTGGTTGGGGGCGGTGGCGGCCAAGGCGGTGGAGACCGGGGCGGGGAGTTGGGCCCACACGGACATGCCGCCGACGCCCTCGGTGACGCGCCAGTCGGGGAGTTCCTCGGCGAGTGTTTCGAGCAGGACCGCGCGGCGGGAACGGAGCTGGTCGCGGCGGGTGGTGAGGATTTCGTCGGCATTGCGGAGCAGGTGGACGGTGGCCAGCTGGTCCATGACGGGGGTGCCGAGGTCGACGGTGGAGCGGGTGCCCAGGAGTTTGGTGATCAGGGCCTGATTGGCGCGGACCCAGCCGACGCGCAGGCCGCCCCAGAAGGACTTGGAGGCCGAACCGATGGTGACGATCTCCGAATTGCGGGCGAAAGCGGCGGCGGGGGGCGGTGATTCGAGGTCGGTGAGGTTCAGATCCACCATGGATTCGTCGACGATCACCGTCATGCGGGTCTCGCGGGCGATGGCCGCCAGTTCCGCCCGGCCCTCGGCGTCGAGCAGGTGACCGGTCGGATTGTTGAAGTCCGGAATCAGGTAGGCGACGCTGGCCGCGGTCTGCCGTGCGGCACTGCGGATTCCGTCCAGATCCCAGCCGTCCGGGCGCATGGGCACCGGCACCGGGCGCGCACCCACATCGCGAATCGCCTCGATGGCGTTCGGATAGGTGGGATGCTCGATGAGCACGCGCTCGGCCGGGGTGGTGAGCACATTGAGCAGCAGCCGCAGACCGTGCTGCGCGCCCAGGGTGATGAGGATCTGCTCCGGCTCGGTCGGCAGCCCGCGCTCGGTGTAGCGGCGGGCCAGCGCCTCGCGCAGCATGAGCACACCCACCGGGTCCATGCCGTGGGTGCCGAGATAGGTCGGAAGCCCTTGCAGGGCAAAGGAGTACGCCTCGGTCATCTGCGGCGGGGCGGCCATGGCGGCGTAGGTCATGTCGATGGTCGGCAGTTCCGGCTGCGCCATCATGGCCAGGATGCTGCGCGCGGGCTTCGCGCCGTCGTGCACCACGGTCGGCGGCAGCGCCACGGTGCTGCGCGAGCCCTGGCGGCTGATCAGGTAACCGTGCTCGCGCAGCAGGGAATACGCGGAGGTGACGGTGGTGCGGCTGACCGCGAGGGCGGTGGCCAGATCGCGCTCGCTGGGCAGCGCGACGCCGAGCGGCGCGCGGCCGTCGTGAATGAGCAGGCGGATGCTCTCCGCCAGTGCCACGTAGGCGGGCCGCGTCGAACGCTTGCCGTTGTCGGCGGGGGCGCCCGGTTCGTCGTTCCGCCACCGGCCCAGGTCGCGCGTCAGACTGGCCGCGCCGATCACTCGTGTCGCCATACAGGCCAGTATCGGGGTACTGGATATTTTCTTCAAGTCCGGACCGGAGCCACTATGGGCTCATGGTCGCTCTGCTGGTCTCCATTCTGATCGTCGCCGCTTTCGCCGGTCTCGTGTACCGGTATGCGCCCAAGCCCGGTGAGCGCTGGGGTGAGCTGCTGGAGCGCTATCGCCCGCATGCTCCCATGTCGGACTGGTCGGTCGCCGAATATGAAGCGTCCCGGCAGTATTCGGACCTCGCGGCCGTCGCGTCGCTCCGCCCGGATGCCTGCCCGCCGGCTCCCGCGCGGCGATTCCGTCGCAGCGCTCCGGCCGTGGCCGCCCTGTCCACCATCCCGTGCCGAGGGGAATCAGTCCAGTTCTAGCTAACTGGACTTGAATCGGATTCTTGTCGGTGCCACCGTGCACACTGGCCTCATGTCCGCCCCGGCCCGACCCCTGGCGTCGGCGGCGCTCTTCGATACCGCGATCGGCGTGTGCGCCATCGCGTGGAGCGCCACCGGCGTCCTGCGCTTCGCCCTTCCCGACCGCGACCCCGCGGCCACCCGTACCCACATCCTGCGCCGCCACCGCCTGGCCGACATCCACGAGGCCGAGCCCACCGCCGAGCTGGCCACGGCCATCGACCGCATCCGCGCCCACCTCACCGGCGACCTGGACGACCTCCGCTGGATCCCCCTGGACACCAGCGCTTTCAACGACTTCGACCGCGCCGTCTACGAGGTGACCCGCGCCATCGACCCGGGTCACACCCTCAACTACGGCGCGGTCGCGAACCGCATCGGCGCCCCCGGCGGCGCCCAGGCCGTCGGGCAATCCCTGGGCCGTAACCCGATCCCCCTGATCATCCCCTGCCACCGGGTACTAGCCGCCGACCACGCCCTGCACGGCTTCTCCGCCCCCGGCGGCCTCACCACCAAACAGCGCCTCCTGGAAATCGAGCGCACGCCAGGCTTCGGCGAGCCCACCCTCTTCTGACCACTGCCATATGGAATGCATCCCACCGAAAGCCCGGTGCGGATGCCCTGTATCGCCGGAAGGTGTGCGTCAGAGCGCGCCGCCCAGGAACCCACCCAGCGCCGCGCCTCCCGCGCCGACCACAGCTCCCCCGGCGAGTGCGGCCGGGATGCCCGCGGCCGCGGCTCCAGCGGCAGCGCCGACGCCTGCGCCGATCAGCGCCCCACCGGCCGTGCCGCCCGGGACGTCGATCGGCGCGGCCCACGGCGCCAGGACGACACCGGCCGAACCGAGCCCGAATCCGACCGCAGCGCCGACGCCCGCGCCGATCGCACCGCCGACTGCCGCACCGAGCAGCGCCGCCGGAACGCCCGCACCGATGGCGCCGATGCCCCCGCCGATCGCCGCACCGCCGAGGGTGCCCGCGGCGATCTTGTCGGAGCGGCTCGGGTTGACGCCGATGGAGTTGAGGCCGGTGGCCAGGCCGGCCTCGGTGTCGGCGGCTGCGCCGTTGAGGGTGTCAAGGATGGTGTCGGGCAGCTGGTCCGGGGCGGGGGTGCTGAAGTCGCCGATGCGGACGGTGCGCGGGGGCGGGGCGATCGGGAGGACCGGGTCCACCACCGCCGGGGCGTGCAGGGTTCGGAAGTCGACCGCCGGTGCCGCTTCGTGATTCGGGATCGGACGGAAGTTCGAGGGGATCGGGTAGTCGGCCTGCGACGGCGACTGTGGTTGCGGCAGTGGGTGATTCGGCACGGTGACGCCGGGCTGCGCGAGGCTCGGACGTGGGCGGGGGCGGTCCTGGTCATGGGCCGGGAGGGCCACGCCCGGCTGGGCGGCGCCGGGTCGCGGGGCGGACTGGACGGAACTCGACGTGCCGGCGGTGCCCGCGGCGTCCCGGGCAGCCGCATCGGGCTGCGGATTCGCTTCCGGGGCACCGGTATCGGCCGGGGCGCGGGTGTCACTCGGCTGCACGGCGGTCAGGGTCGGGCTGCGCTGCGCCGACTCGGCCAAGTGGTCACTCGTATTCGCGCAGGCCACTGTCAACGCCAGCGGAACGACGCCCGCGACGATCACCCGCCGAGCCACGGTGCCCTTCACTTCACGATCCCGACGGAGCATGCCGAAACACCTGCCTTCCGAACATATTTCGTTGCGGCGGTCCCGAGACCGGCCATGACTACCGGTTATTCGCGGGAACCCCTGGCTCGGCTTGCCCGTGCACCGGCCCTATCCGCATCGACGCAGATCAACGCCTCGAATTGGGGGTGCGAAGTTGCATTCCGCCGGGCGAATCGAGTGGGGGAGCGGCTGGAAGGCCCCGCTGGCCGCACCGGTGCCGGCGGGGCCGCGCAGGCGATGGCCAAGGCCGGCAGCAGCAGGACGCCGGCGGCCGGGCATCCGGCGTGGCGGAACACGCCGGTATTCATTTATCGATCCGGATCAGGTCAGCTTTGCTGATTTGCCCGACGGCGTCCCCCCGCGCATCAATTCCGCCAGCGCCTCCCGATCGGTGACGTCGAGCTTGATGCACGCCCGGTACAGGTGCCCCTCCACCGTCCGCACCGAGACGGTCAGCCGGTCCGCGATCTGCCGGTTGGACAGGCCGGCCGCCACCAGATTCGCGATCTCCCGTTCGCGCGCGGTCAGCGGCAGCGGCTGCGCGGACTGCCGTAGCGCCGGGGTCGACGCGCCACCGCAGGCGGCCGCCAGCCGATTGGCGGTTGCCGCGGATTCCAGCAGTCGCCGGCGGTCACCCGCCCGCTCGTGCGCGGAGGCGGCCTGCGCAGCCGCGTCCGCCGCGGAGAGCAGCGCCCCGATTGCCTCGAATTCCGCTGCGGTGGTGTCCAATCCGGTTCCGTCGTGGGCCGCGACCGCCACCGCGTGCCGCGCCTGCACCTGCACCAGCCGCCCGTCGATGCGGGCCGCGAGATCCGACAACCGCCCGGCGACCGACTGATCGCCGAAGCGGGCGGCGGCGTGCAGCGCCATGGCCTCGATGGCGTGCTGGTGGGTGCGTGCGGCCAGATCCGCCGCCCCCAGCGCGAGCCGTACGGCCGGCGTCGCGGTGCCCTCGGCCGCCGTCTGCATGGCCCGCACGAGTTCGAGCAGCGGTTCGTAAACGGCACTGTGACGCCCGCCTCGCAGGGTCGCCGCCGTAATGGCTTCCGCCGCTTCGGTGGGCCGTCCGAGCGCCGAGTACGCCTCCGCCAGCCGCAGTTGGGCCGGGAACATCCAGGACGCCGCGCCCTCGGTGGTGAGCGCCGCGAGCGCCTGCTCGAGATTGTCGATGCCCTGCGGGAACTGGCCCTGCGCCACGTCCACGGTGCCCTGCAGGATCTTGGCCATGCCCCAGGCCAGATATTGGCCGGGGGAGGAGAACGGGTAGGGCGTATTCGCGCATCGGCGCGCGGCTTCCAACTCGCCGATGAAGGTCAGGGCCAGTACTTCCGCGTGCGCGGAGATGAATCGGTTCAATCCGTCGATATGCGACTCCACGGCGTGCGAGCGGGCCGCGTACTGCCGGGCGGCTTCACCGCGTCCCATGAGCGCGAGGGCGAGTCCGCCACCGAAGGCAGCCCAGTACACCGCCCACGGTGGCGCGTCCGGGGCGGACATGACCGGCTCGGCGAGAGCGAACGCGTCGTCGATCCGGTTCTCGTTGACCGCGCACGCGGAGGCCAGAGCGTCCAGTGTCGCAATAATTTTCGGATGTGTGACCCGGTGCCGCACCGATTCCAGCACGGTATCGGCGCGATCCGCGTCGCCCATGGACCACAGCAGGTTCGACACCCGGGTGCTGCCCCAGCGCGCCAGCTGCACCTCGTTCATCTCGTCCGGATCGAATCCGGCCAGTGTGCGCTCGGCCTCTATGCGATGCCCCTGCCACAGCAGCGCGCGGGCCAGCAGGTCAGCGGCCTCCACCCCGCCCTGGCGTTCCACCGCCGCGCGCGCGAACCGTTCGCCCAGAGGCAGATTCGCCAGCGCGATGGCATCCGCGGCCGCCGCCTGGAACAGCTCGAGATCCGCGGATTTGTCACTGTCCAAGGCCAATTCGGCCAATCGGATGCGCTCGGACGCGGAGTTGATGGGCCGGTCCCGGAGCGAGGAGTAGAGCCGCCCGCGCAGCCGCCGCGCCGACGCGATACCCAGCCGCCGCCGGATCACCTCACCGAACAGCGGATGGTTGTAACGCACCAGCAGCTGATGGCTGTTCTCGACAATCCTGATGAGACCGCGTGATTCGGCGGATTCCACCGCCTCCTCGCCCGCGAGTTCGGAGAGCACGTCCAGGTCGATGGGCTCGCAGAAGGTGAGCAGTTCCAGCACCCGCAGCACCGACTCGGGCAGTTGTTCGACCCGATCCTCCAGCAGCGCAGCCAATTCCGAGGTGACGGCCGCGCGCCCGCGCAGTTGCCACACCCCGCTGACCTGCCGTAGCGTCCCGGCCTCCAGCGCGCCCTCGACCAGGTGCCGCAGGAAAAGCGCATTGCCGCCGGAGGATTCCCACATCAGGTTGGCGGTGAAGCCCTCCAGCTGCCCGCCCAGCATGGATTCCACCAGTTCCACGCTCTGGCGCTGGGTGAACGGCTTCAGGTCGATGCGCAGCAGGTGCCCGTCCTTCCACAGCGAGGTCACCGCGTCGGGCACCTGCACCCCGCTGCGTACGGTGCACACGATGTGCGCGGCCTTGTCGATGGCCAGCTGCAGCAGCAGGGTGGCCGAGAGCTGGTCGAGCAGATGGGCGTCGTCGACGCCGATGATGGTGTGCCCGTCGGCGAGCAGCGCCTCGCGCGCGGCCGCCATGAAGGTCACCGGATCGTGGGCGGTGTACACCCCCACCATGTGCGCGAAGACCCCGAGCGGAATGCTGCGGGCGGATTCGGTGCCCGCGACCCAGCGGATATTGCCGCCGACGGCGGCGGTGGCCTGCCGCGCCAGCGTGGTCTTGCCGACCCCCGCGTCACCGGTGAGCACCGCCCCGACGAACTCGTCGCCGGTGAGTGCCGACCTGATCGATTCGAGTTCTTTCACCCGCTCGACCATCGGCCAATTCCGAGCCATGGCTCAACTGTAGATGGCCCGACCCGCCGCGGCAGCGGGAACGAAACCCCCGGAGCCTGCGGCTTTTATTCGTTGACCAGCCGTAATCCGGGCGTGCGGGCCTGGCGGCGGTCGACCAGCCAGACCATGACGGTCTGGTCGGCGGCCGGATCCAGGGTCTCGACCTCCACCTCGACCGCCCCCCGGGCCGGGTGCTGAATCTTCAGCACGAGGGATCGGAAATCGGTGAGCCGGTGCTCGCGCCAGCGTCGCTCGAACTCCGGGTGGCGGTTCAGGGCGGTGACGACGGCCTCGACCGACGGGTCGTCGGGGAACCGGGTGGTGGCGGCGCGCAGGGACGAGGCAGCCATATCGGCGACGTCGGACCAGTTCAGGAAGGTCTGCTGGGCGGCCGGATGGGCGAAGACGTAGATGGCGAAGTTGCCGTGCGCCTCCGCGTCGAACATGCCGAGGGGTTCGGCGAAGGCGCGGAAGGAGGGGTTTCCGGCGAGCAGGTTCAGCCAGCGCCCGAGCACCAGCGCGGGTGTCGGCTGCAGGGCGTCGATGACCGCCTGAATGGTCTCGGAGACCTGTTCCCGGGCCTGCCCGGAGGCGGGGCAGGAAGCCTTCTGTTCCAGCCCGAGGGCCAGCTTGCCGAAGTGGTGTTTCTCGATCTCGTTGAGCCGCAGGGCTTCCGCGAGGGCGGCCAGCACGGCGGTGGAGGGGTTGGTGTCGCGTCCCTGTTCCAGGCGGGCCAGGTAGTCTGCGCTGACACCGGCGAGCGCGGCCACCTCCTCGCGGCGCAGGCCGGGTGTGCGCCGTCGCCGCCCGGCGGGCAGTCCGACGTCCTCGGGCTGCAGTTGCGCGCGGCGGGCGATCAGGAACTCGGCGAATTCGGAACGGGACACCCTTCCATACTGCCTGGTCCTGGTTCCGTTATCCGCGCCCTGGCAGTCCCCGGATAACCACGGTGTGGATAATCGGACCGGAGTCCACTTAGAGTGGTTGACATGACGACTTCCGAGCAGACCACTCTCGCCCCCGGCTCCTGGACCCTGGACGCCGCCCACTCCTCGGTCAACTTCACCGTGAAGCACCTGGGCATCTCCAAGGTCCGCGGCCGCTTCAACCGCTTCGAGACCGGCTTCGTGGTCAACGAGGCCGGCGAGGCCGCCATCGAGGCCACCATCTACTTCGACTCCTTCGACACCGGCAACGAGATGCGCGACGGCCACGTCCGCAGCGCCGACATCCTCGATGTCGCCAACCGCCCGCACCTGACCTTCCGCGTCCCCGAGCCCGTCGCCCTGAGCGAGGAGTTCGAGGTCACCGGTGAGGCCACCATCGGCGGCATCACCAAGCCCGTCACCCTCGAGGTCGAGTGGGGCGGCGTGCAGGTCTTCCCGCAGGACAACAAGGAGCACGCCGGCTTCACCGCCTCCGGCACCATCAAGCGCAGCGAGTTCGGCGTCGCCCCGGGCATGCCCAACGCCATGCTGAGCGACAAGATCGCCATCGAGCTCGACATCCAGCTCGTCGCCCCGTAAGTCCGGGAGCTACCCGCCGCATCGGAAAAGTCAACGCCCCCTGTGGAATTCCATAGGGGGCGTTCGGCCGTGCGCGGAAGGTCAGTCCGCCCAGACCGTTTCGATCGGGGTGCCCTCGTTCGGCGGCGGGGTCGGGATGCCCGCCGGCGTGCGTGAGAAGCGCGGGGCCGGGGCGTGCTGCACGACGCCGTCGATATCGATCAGCCCGGTGCGGGCCTGGATGTGCGGATTCTGTTCGGCCTCGGTGAAAGTCAGGACCGGGGTGGTGCAGGCGTCGGTGTGCTCGAAGACCGCCCACCACTCGTCGCGGGTTTTGGTCTTGAACTTCTCGGTGAACAGCTTGCGCAGCTGGTCCTGGCCGTTGGGGTCGAGCTGGTTGGGCAGGCCCTCGGGCGAGATCTCCAGGCCCTGCAGCAGTTCCGCGTAGAACTGGGGTTCGATGCAGCCCACGGCCATGTACTTGCCGTCGGAGGTCTCGTAGGTGTCGTAGAAGGCCATGCCGGTGTCGAGCAGGTTGGTGCCGCGCTCGTCGGACCACAGGCCGACGCCCTTCATGCCCCAGATCATGTGCGAGAGCGCGAGTGCGCCATCGATCATGGCGGCGTCGATGACCTGGCCCTTGCCGGAGTTCTGGCGTTCCACCAGCGCGGCCAGGATGCCGAAGACCAGGAACATGGAACCGCCGCCGAAGTCGCCGACCATGTTCAGCGGCGGCACGGGGCGTTCGCCCTTGCGGCCGATGGCGTTCAGCACACCGGTGAGCGAGATGTAGTTGATGTCGTGTCCGGCGCGGTCGGCCATCGGGCCGTACTGGCCCCAGCCGGTCATGCGGCCGTAGATCAGGCGCGGATTGCGTTCCAGCGCCGTGTCGGGGCCCAGCCCCATGCGCTCGGTGACGCCGGGCCGGAAACCCTCGAGCAGCACGTCGGCCTTCTCGATGAGTCCGAGCACCTGCTCGATGTCGGCGGGATCCTTCAGGTTCGCCTCGACGATGGTGCGACCGCGCCACTGCGGACGCTCCATGAAGCCGGGCAGCATGCCGGGCCGCTGCACCCGCACCACGTCGGCGCCGAGGTCCGCGAGCAGCAGTGCCGCGTGCGGACCGGGGCCGATGCCGGCCAGTTCAACAACCCGGATGCCCGCGAGCGGGCCCTGCTTGGCGGTGGATGGAGTGCTCACGCCCTACCTCGGTTCGTCGTCGAATCCTGCGCACCGGCTCACACACCGGTGTTGACGGTATGACAATAACGCGAAGTCTCCGCGGCCCTCAGCGGGTGGCCCGGTGCGCTAGCGATCGATGATCGGCAGCGGCAGGGTGGGCGGGGGCGGGGGGCCGGGGAGCTCCGAGCGCGGCAGCCGCAGGGTGGGCGCTTCGCCCGCGGCCCGGCGCATGGTCGGGTTCGGGTCCTCGAACAGGCGTTCCTTGGCGGGCAGCCCGTAGAACGCGCGGGCATTGTCCTCGAGCACCCGGTGCAGATCGGAGCCCACGGCGTCGGCGAGCAGCGAGATATCGGAGTCGCGGAACGGCCGTCCGGCCCGGGTACCCGGCAGGTCGGTGCCGAACATCAGGGCCTCGGGGTTGACGGTGTGGATCTTGCGCAGGGCCGAGCCCACATTCATCGCCACCCGCCCGAAGCCGGAGGCCTTCACCTTGGCCCCGCGGTCGACCAGGTTGAGCAGGTAGGGCAGGCAGTCGTCGGACATGCCCAGATGGTCGATCGACAGCTTGGGCAGCTTGGTGATGACCGGTTCCAGCGAGCCCAGCATGGACCCGTCGATGTAGAGCTCCACATGCCAGCCGGCCAGTTCGTAGGCCCGCAGCGCCAGCATGGTGAGCCCGACGATGTCGCCGCCCGCGCGCTTGAGGTTGAACCGGATGGCCCGCACCCCGGCCCGGTTCAGCTCGAGGATCTCCGCGTCGGTGGCGTCCACGTGCAGATTGGTGACACCGACCCAGCCCTCGCCGAGTTCGGCGAGGGCGGCCAGCAGATAGCTCTGATCGGTGCCCTGGAACGACCCGCTGACCACGGCGCCACCGTCGATATCGAAGCGGGACATGCGCTTGCGATAGGCGGCGATGGTGTACGGGTCGGGCAGGTAGCCCTCGTTCTCGACCAGCGGGAACCGCGGATCGAAGATGTGGAGATGGGCATCGAACACGTGATCAGCATGCCTCAGAACGGTGACATGTGTGGACAACCTTGTCCGGCAGCCGGATTGGCGCTGGTCAGGACACCTTGCCCGGCGCTGGTCAGGAAACCTTGCCGGGTTCGGAGGCGGCGAGCATCTCGTCGCGCTCGACGACCTTGACCCGCTCTCGGCCCTGCGGCTCGCCCAGGGCGCGCTCGTGCGCGTCGAGGCGGTACCAGCCGGCCCAGGTGGTGAACGGGATGCCCTTGTGCTCGAGGAATTCGGTGACCGCCTCCAGCTCCGGCCGCGCGGCCGGGGTGAAGTTCGGGGCGTCGTCGAGCAGGCAGGCGATGGTCTCGTTGGCGTCGCCCTTGGTGTGGCCGATGAGGCCGACCGGGCCGCGCTTGATCCAGCCGGTCACGTAGGTAGCGGGCATGTAGCGGGCCGCGCCGTCGGCGTCCTCGTCGACGAGCACGCGCCCGGCCTCGTTGGGCACGGTGCCGGCCTGGTCGTCGAAGGGCAGCAGCGGGATGTTCTGCGACAGGTAGCCGACCGCGCGGTACACGGCCTGGATGTCCCAGTCCTTGAATTCGCCGGTGCCCTTGCAGTTTCCGGTGCCGTCGAGCTGGGTGCGCTCGGTGCGCAGGCCCACGACCTTGCCGTCGGCGCCGATGATCTCCGATGGGTTCTCGAAGAAGTGCAGGAACAGCTTGTGCGGGCGGTCGCCGACATCGCGGATGGCCCACTGCTCCAACGTATTGCAGATCATGTCGACCTGCTTGGAGTGGCGGCGCGCGGCCTCGGAGCCCTCGTCGTAGTCGATGTCCTCGGGGTCGACGATGACCTCGATGGTCGGGGAGTGGTCGAGTTCGCGCAGCTCGAGCGGGGTGAACTTGGCCTGGGCGGGTCCGCGGCGGCCGAAGACGTGGACCTCGAGGGCCTTGTTGCCCTGCAGGCCCTCGTAGACGTTCGGCGGGATCTCGGTGGGCAGCAGTTCGTCGCCGGTCTTGGCGAGCACGCGGGCCACGTCGAGGGCCACGTTGCCGACACCGAGGACGGCGACCTTCTCCGCGTCCAGCGGCCAGGTGCGCGGCACGTCCGGGTGGCCGTCGTACCAGGACACGAAGTCGGCGGCGCCGTAGGAGCCGTCGAGGTCGATGCCCGGCACCTCGAGGGCGCGGTCGGCGTTGGCGCCGGTGGAGAAGATGACCGCGTCGTAGAACTGACGCAGGTCCTCGAGGGTGATGTCGACGCCGTAGTCGATATTGCCGAGCAGGCGGACCTGCGGCTTGTCGAGGACCTTGTGCAGGGCGGTGATGATGCCCTTGATGCGCGGGTGGTCGGGCGCGACGCCGTAGCGGATCAGGCCGAAGGGCGCGGGCATGCGCTCGTAGAGGTCGATGCTCACCTCGGCATCGGACTTCATCAAGGCATCGGCGGCGTAAATACCGGCCGGGCCTGCGCCCACGATCGCAATGCGTAGCGGGCGGGTCGCTGCACTCTGTTCGGTCATTCTTCCGCGCACCCTTTGGGTCGAAACTAACTTGTCGTCAAAACTCAGCCGTCGTTCTTAGCTTAGGCTAAGTTGACGCCCTGGCTTCGGTGACCGCCGTTGGCCCCCGACGCTGCAGCGTTGCTGCGTAGTCTTGCTATTCCCGCGCCTGGGGCGGAAATTCTGCTGATTCTATCGATGGCGGACGAGGCCCTTCACGCGCAGGGCCGTGAACTGTGGGAATGCCGAGGCCCGAACCGTAGGAAGGCCGTGCCGGGCGGACGGCGGCGACCAGGCATGATCTACCCATGAGCGACGCCGAGGAGACAGCCGGGGAGACATCGGTTCCGATCGATCAGAACGAGGCCCGCAGCATGTGGCCGTTCCTGGTCGCGGCGGGCGTCATCGCGGTCGTGATCCTGGGTATCGTGATCGCGGCGCTGGTCTCGCCGGTTGAGAAGAATGTCACAGATTCCGATCGGCTCGCGGTGGCCGCGGGCAACTTCATCAAGTTCCGTAGCGACAACGGCAAGTACGATCCGGCCCTGTCCTGCAAGGGATTCGACGAGAACGCCTCGCCGCTGAAGAGTGCGGCCGCGACCGGGGGGACCATCACGTTCGACAAGCTGGACGACCCGGCCGTCGACGGCGAGAAGGCCACGGCGCAGGTCACTTTCACCGTTGCCGGCGCCCAAACCACCTCGACCTGGCACTTCACCCGGGAGAATTCCCGCTGGTTGGTCTGCAATTCCTGACAACGGCCGAAGTCGCGGCCGGGGTTTGACAGTGGGGCCGTTTTTTCGGCAGTCTCAACCCAGGTCATGAGTACCAGCGTCAAGCCCCGGCTGGCTGGTCGGCAACCCTCCTCCGCGGTGGGGTGCTCCGGGTGACGACCTGGCCTCGCATCGGACAGCGGTGCGGCAAGTGCGGATTCACAGGAGGTACAAGTGAGCTACGCGGGTGACATCACGCCGAAGCAGGCGTGGGAACTGTTGCGCGACAACCCCGATGCGGTGCTGGTGGATGTGCGTACCGAAGCCGAGTGGCGGTTCGTCGGGGTGCCCGACACCAGCGGCATCGGCCGGCCGACCGCGCTGATCGAGTGGGTGGACGTCTCCGGCACGCCCAATGCCCGTTTCACCGATCAGCTGAAGCAGGCGCTCGGCGATCGCGGCCAGGACTCGGCCGCGCCGGTCATCTTCATCTGCCGCTCCGGTCAGCGCTCCATCGGCGCGGCCACCGCCGCCACCACCCTCGGCATCGCCCCGTCCTTCAACGTGGTCGACGGCTTCGAGGGTGCGCTCGACGGTCAGGGGCATCGCGGCGGTACCGGCTGGCGGGCCGACGGCCTGCCCTGGCGTCAGTCATGAGTTTCGTGTCCGGCCGGATCGCAGGGAGGCAGTCATGATCACCGGTGGTTCCTTCGACAAACCGCTCCCCGAGGGCGTCGGCCCCGCTACGCAGGCCGTGCGCGGCGGCACCCGGCGCTCCGGGTTCGACGAGACCTCCGAGGCGCTGTTCCTCAACTCGGGTTTCGTCTACGAGAGCGCCGAGGCGGCCGAGGCGTCCTTCACCGGCGATATCCAGCACTTCGTCTACTCCCGCTACGGCAACCCGACGGTCGCCATGTTCGAGGAGCGGCTGCGCCTGATCGACGGCGCGGAGGCCTGTTTCGCGACGGCTTCCGGCATGTCGGCGGTGTTCACCGCGCTGGGCGCGCTGCTCGCCGCGGGTGACCGCCTGGTGGCGGCGCGCAGCCTGTTCGGCTCCTGCTTCGTGGTGGCCAACGAGATCCTGCCGCGCTGGGGCGTGGAGACGGTCTTCGTCGACGGCGAGGATCTGGACCAGTGGGAACAGGCGCTGTCGGTGCCGACCCAGGCCGTCTTCTTCGAGACCCCCTCCAACCCCATGCAGACCCTCACCGATGTGCGCGCGGTCTCCGATCTCGCGCACGCGGCGGGCGCGAAGGTGGTGCTGGACAACGTCTTCGCCACTCCGCTGCTGCAGCGCGGCTTCGACCTGGGCGCCGACATCACCGTGTACTCGGGCACCAAGCACATCGACGGGCAGGGCCGGGTGCTCGGCGGCGCGATCCTCGGACCGCAGGACTACATCGACGGCCCGGTGAAGAACCTGATGCGCCACACCGGTCCGGCGATGAGCCCCTTCAATGCGTGGACCCTGCTCAAGGGTCTGGAGACCATGCCGCTGCGCCTGCGCCAGTCGGTGGACTCCGCGCTGAAGATCGCCGGGTTCCTGGAGACGCATCCCGCCGTGGCGTGGGTGAAGTACCCGTTCCTGTCCTCGCACCCGCAGTACGAGCTGGCCAAGCGTCAGATGTCCGGCGGCGGCACGGTGATCACCTTCGAGCTGAAGGCGCCGGAGAACGAGGCCAAGAAGCGCGCTTTCGAGGTGCTCAACCGCCTGCGCATCGTCGACATCTCCAACAACCTCGGCGATGCGAAGACGCTGATCACGCATCCGGCCACCACCACCCACCGGGCGATGGGCCCGGAAGGCCGTGCGGCCGTGGGGCTCACCGATGGCGTGCTCCGCATCTCCATCGGGCTCGAGGACGTGGAGGACCTGCTCAATGACCTGGACCAGGCGCTGAGCTGATCCGGCGCGAGTCGTCGAGCGTTGATTGACAGCATGCTGTCAAACATGACAGCATGCTGTCATGCTGAAAACAGTCCACATGGCCTTGTACGACACCTTCTCGGACTGGGAGGTCGGGCATGCGACCGCACACATCAATCGCGCACTCTGGCACCGCGAGCCCGGAACCTGGCAGGTGAAGACGGTCGCCCTCGGCGCCGGGCCGATCACCTCGATGGGCGGCATGCGGGTCCTGCCCGATCTGGTTCTGGATGAGCTGAAGCCCGCCGACAGCGCCATGCTGATCCTGCCGGGATTCGAAACCGAGCGGCATTCCGAGACGCCGGCGGCCTTCGCGCGCAAGGCCCGGGAGTTTCTGGCGGCCGGGGTGCCGGTGGCGGCGATCTGCGGCGCGACCTTCGGGCTGGCGCAGGAGGGCCTGCTGGACGATCGGCGGCACACCAGCAATGACGCGGGATATCTTGCGTACAGCGGATATTCGGGTGGCGAGCACTATGTTCAGGCGACCGCGGTCACCGACGGTGACCTGATCACCGCGACCGGCACCCGGCCGGTCGATTTCGCCCGCGAGATCTTCGCGCGCCTGGGTATCTACGAGCCGCACGTACTGGAGTCCTGGTACCGGCTGTACGGAAACAATGATCCCGCGGGCTTCTACGCGTTGTTCGAGTACGAGCAGCAGCGCGCGGCGGCCGCGCAATGACCCGCACCGCGCAGCAGCTGCTCGGGGCCGCGGCCGTCACCTCGTTCAAGCTGAACGGCCAATTCCTCTCGATCGCAGAGGAATTGGCCAAGCCGTCCGGGATCACGGTCGCGTGGTGGCAGGTGCTCGGCGCGATTCTGCACGAACCGCTCCCGGTGGCCGGTATCGCCCGCGAAATGGGTATCACCCGCCAGAGCGTGCAGCGCATCGCGGATGTGCTGGCGGACAAGGGATTCGTGGAATACCGCCCCAATCCGGCGCATCGGCGCGCGAAGCTGGTGGCCATCACCGAGGCGGGTCACGACGCGGTGCGGCGGATCGACCCGCAGCACGCGGCCATGGCGAAACGGCTGGTGGCGCAGCTGGGTATCGAGCAGCTGGCCCACATCGTGGACGCGCTGACGACCCTGTCGGCCGCCCTCGACGCGCTCGGGGGCGACGCGGCGGGCATGGCCTGACTACAGCGCGAACGGGTCCTTGGTCTTGCCGACCAGGGCGGCCACCGACGGCAGGATGGTGGTCGGGCGGTACGGGAACTGCTCGACCAGGGCCGGGGTGGAGATGCCGGTGGTGACCAGGATGGTCCGCATGCCCGCCTCCAGGCCCGAGATGACGTCGGTGTCCATCCGGTCGCCGATCATGACGGTGGACTGGGAGTGGGCACCGATGCGGCGCAACGCCGATCGCATCATCAGCGGGTTGGGCTTACCGACGTAGTAGGGCTTGCGGCCGGTGGCCTCGGTGATGAGGGCGGCGACGGAGCCGGTGGCCGGAAGGATGCCTTCGCGGGACGGGCCGGTGGCGTCCGGGTTGGTGGCGATGAAGCGCGCGCCCGCGGAGATCAGCCGGATGGCGGTGGTGATGGCTTCGAAAGAGTAGGTGCGGGTTTCACCGAGCACCACGTAGTCCGGGTCGGAATCGGTGAGAACGTAACCGATTTCGTGCAGCGCGGTCGTCAGGCCGGATTCACCGACCACGTAGGCGGTGCCGCCTGGGCGCTGGTCGTTGAGGAAGGTCGCGGTGGCGAGGGCGGAGGTCCAGATGGACTCGACCGGAATGTCGAGGCCGGTGTGCCTGAGCCGGGCCTGCAGATCGCGCGCGGTGTAGATCGAATTGTTGGTGAGCACCAGGAACGGAATGTCGTTGTCGCGCAGTTCGGCGAGGAACTGATCGGCCCCGGGCACCATGTGATTCTCGTGCACGAGGACGCCGTCCATGTCGGTCAGATAGGAGAGGATCGGTTCAGCGCTCGCGTTGGTCACGCGCACATTCTCCGCTATCCCGGGACCGAACGCTCATATATTCCTGCTCTTGCCGACCGTCCGACCGGTTTCATCCCCGGAATACCGTCCGCCCACCCGGGGTTCGATCCCTTGGGTGTGACCCCTGCCGCACCGCGTTTCACCGCTGACCTATCGTGCGAAGTAGGACCGTTCGCGATGCCCGGTGTCGCGGCGGTCGTGCGGGAGGTTGGCCCGCACAGCTCGAGCGCAGCAAGGCGACAGGAGTCCCCAGGTGAAAGACCTCAAGCTCGGTTACAAGGCGTCCGCGGAACAGTTCGGCCCGCGTGAACTGGTGGAGCTCGCGGTGGAGGCGGAGGCGCACGGCCTCGACAGTGCCACCGTCTCCGACCATTTCCAGCCGTGGCGGCACAATGGCGGGCATGCCCCGTTCTCGCTGGCCTTCCTGGCCGCGGTGGGCGAGCGCACCAAGCGCATTCAGCTCGGCACCTCGGTGCTGACCCCGACCTTCCGCTACAACCCCGCGGTCATCGCACAGGCCTTCGCCACCATGGGCTGCCTGTACCCGGATCGCATCATGCTCGGCGTCGGCTCGGGTGAGGCGCTGAACGAGATCGCCACCGGGTTCCAGGGCGAATGGCCGGAGTTCAAGGAGCGTTTCGCGCGGCTGCGCGAGTCGGTGGACCTGATGCGCGCACTGTGGACGGGCGAGCGGGTGGACTTCGACGGCCAGTACTACAAGACCGTCGGCGCCTCGATCTACGACGTGCCCAAGGGCGGCATCCCGGTCTACATCGCCGCGGGCGGCCCGCTGGTGGCCCGCTATGCCGGCCGCGCCGGTGACGGTTTCATCTGCACCTCCGGCAAGGGTATGGATCTCTACACCGAGAAGCTGATGCCCGCCGTCGCGGAGGGCGCCGCCAAGGCCGGCCGCTCCGTCGACGACATCGACCGGATGATCGAGATCAAGATCTCCTACGACACCGATCCCGTTCTGGCACTGGAGAACACCCGATTCTGGGCCCCGCTCTCGCTGACCGCGGAGCAGAAGCACTCCATCACCGATCCCATCGAAATGGAGGCGGCCGCCGACGCGCTGCCGATCGAGCAGATCGCCAAGCGCTGGATCGTCGCCAGCGATCCGGACCAGGCGGTCGAGCAGATCAAGCCGTACCTGGACGCGGGCCTGAACCACCTGGTCTTCCACGCGCCCGGTCATGATCAGCGCCGGTTCCTGGATCTGTTCCAGCGCGATCTGGCGCCCCGCCTGCGCGCAATCGGGTAGGCGCGGAAATCAGCCCATAACGGTCGGTAGGCTTTCGCCCATGGCTGCCACACCGGTTTCCAGTGTGTACATCGCGTCCCCCGAGGGCGACACCGGCAAGTCGACGGTGGCGCTCGGCGTCCTGCAGGCCCTCGCGGCGACCACGCCGCGAGTGGGCGTGTTCCGGCCGATCACCAGGTCCGCGATCGGGCGCGACTACATTCTCGAGCTGTTGCTCGAGCACTCCACCGCCGATGTCGACTACGACCAGGCCATCGGCGTCACCTACGAACAGGTGCACGAGGATCCGGACGCGGCGATCAGCGAGATCGTCATGCGGTACCACGCGGTCGCCAAGCAGTGCGACGCCGTGCTCATCGTCGGCTCGGACTACACCGATGTCGCCAGCCCCAGCGAACTGCGCTACAACGCCCGCATCGCGGTGAACCTCGGCGCGCCCGTACTGCTGGTGGTGCGCGGAATGGGCCGCACCCCTGAGGAATTGGGCCAGCTGGTGGAGCTGTGCCGCGCCGAGCTGGCGGCCGAGCACGCCAAGCTGGTGGCGGTGATCGCCAACCGGTGCGAGCCCGGGCAGCTGGAAGCCGACGCCGCCGCCCTGAAGCAGGCCTGCACCGTGCCGTCCTGGACGCTGCCGGAGGTGCCGCTGCTGCAGGCGCCCACCATGGAGGAGCTGCGCGAGGCGATCGGCGGCGAACTCTACAGCGGCGACCCGGAACTCATGCAGCGCGAGGCGCTCGAGGTGATCGTCGGCGGTATGACCGCCGAGCACATTCTGGAACGCCTCGCCGACGGCGTCGCCGTCATCACCCCCGGTGACCGCTCCGACGTGCTGCTCGCGCTGGTGAACGCCCATGAGGCGGAGGGCTTTCCGTCGCTGGCCGGCATCATCATGAACGGCGGCATGCTGCCCGAGCCGTCCATCGCGCGGCTGATGGCGGGCCTCAAACCCAAGCTGCCCATCCTCGCCACCGATCTCGGCACCTTCGAGACCGCCAAGGCCACCGCGCTCACCCGCGGCCGCGTCTCGCTGTCCAGCATCCGCAAGGTGGACACCGCGCTGGCCCTCATGGAGCAGCGGGTCGATCCGCGGGAACTGCTGCGGCAGATCGAGATTCCCATCCCGAACATCGTCACACCGCAGATGTTCGAGTACCAGCTCATCGACCGCGCCCGCAACGACCGCAAGCGCATCGTGCTGCCCGAGGGCGACGACGACCGCATTCTGCGCGCGGCCGGGCGGGTGCTGCAGCGCAAGATCGCCGACCTGACCATCCTCGGCGAGGAGGCGGCGGTGCGCGGCCGCGCCGCCGAGCTCGGCGTGGACATCGAGGCCGCCGAGGTGCTCGATCCCAAGACCTGCCCGCTGCGCGACGAATTCGCCGAGGAGTACGCCCGCCTGCGTGCCCACAAGGGCATGACGGTGGACCGCGCCCGCGAATTCATGAGCGACATCTCGTATTTCGGCACCATGATGGTGCACATGGGGGTCGCCGACGGCATGGTGTCGGGCGCGGCGCACACCACCGCGCACACCATCCGCCCGTCCTTCGAGATCATCAAAACCGAGCCGGGCGTGTCGACGGTGTCCAGCGTCTTCCTCATGTGCCTGGCCGACCGGGTGCTGGTGTACGGCGACTGCGCCGTGGTGCCGGACCCGACCTCCGACCAGCTGGCCGATATCGCCATCTCCTCCGCCCGCACCGCCGTCCAGTTCGGCATCGATCCGCGCGTGGCCATGCTCTCCTATTCCACGGGTGAGTCGGGTTCCGGCGCGGACGTCGACAAGGTGCGCGCCGGCACCAAGCTGGTGCACGAGCGGGCGCCGGAACTGCTGGTGGAGGGGCCGATTCAATACGACGCCGCCATCGAGCCCACGGTGGCCAAGACCAAGCTGCCGAATTCCCAAGTGGCGGGCCAGGCGACGGTCTTCATCTTCCCGGACCTCAATACCGGCAACAACACCTACAAGGCGGTGCAGCGCAGCGCCGGGGCCGTCGCCATCGGCCCGGTGCTGCAGGGTCTGCGCAAGCCGGTCAATGATCTGTCGCGGGGCGCGCTGGTCGCGGACATCGTGAACACCGTCGCGATCACCGCGATTCAGGCTCAGCAGGAGGCGTGATGAAGGTTCTGGTGATCAATTCCGGATCCTCGTCCATCAAATATCAGCTGCTCGATCCGGCGACCGCCGATGTGTGCGCGCAGGGCGTGGTGCAGCGCATCGGCGAGGCGGTCGAGCGGGATGCGGTGACCGTCGAACACACCTCGGGCGAGAAGACTTTCGAGTATCAGGGGCCCATCGCCGATCACGCGCAGGGCCTGCGGGTGGTGTTCGATCTGTTCATCGCGAGCGGCCAGGATCTGGCGCACGCGGATCTGGCCGCGGTCGGGCACCGGGTGGTGCACGGCGGTGAGGTCTTCTACCAGCCGACGCTCATCACCGACGCGGTGGTGCAGGCCATCGTCGACCTATCCTCCCTTGCGCCGCTGCACAATCCGCCCAATGTCATCGGCATCGAGTCGGCGCGCGCGCTGCTGCCGGACGTGCCGCAGGTCGCGGTGTTCGACACCGCCTTCTTCCACAATCTGCCCGCCGCGGCGAAGACCTACGCCATCGATGCGGAAATCGCGGCGGCGCACGGTGTTCGCAAGTACGGTTTCCACGGCACCTCGCACGATTACGTGTCCGGCCAGGTCGCTGCCTTCCTCGGGAAGGACAGAACCGAGCTGAACCAGATCGTGCTGCACCTCGGCAACGGCGCGTCGGCCTCGGCCATCCGGGCCGGGCAGGCGGTGGACACCTCCATGGGCCTGACCCCGTTGGAGGGCCTGGTCATGGGAACCAGGTCCGGGGATCTGGATCCCGGGATCATCTTCCACCTCATCCGTACCGCGGACATGGATGTGAACGATGTGGACGCCCTGCTCAACCGGAACTCCGGGATCAAGGGCATCTCCGGTGTCAATGACTTCCGGGAGCTCGGCCGCCTCATCGAAACCGGCCATCCGACCGCTAAATTGGCGTTCGACGTCTACATCCACCGGCTGCGCCGCTACATCGGCGCCTACCTGATCGAGCTGGGGGCGGTGGACGCCATCACCTTCACCGCCGGTGTCGGTGAGAACGACGCCAAGGTGCGCGCCGAGTCGCTGGCGGGGCTGGAGCGGTACGGGATTCGCATCGACGCCGACCGGAACACCGCGAAAGACCGTACGGCCCGGCGCATCTCGACCGGCGACTCGGATGTGTCGGTGCTGGTGGTGCCGACCAACGAGGAACTCGCCATCGCCCGCGCCGCCGCCGATCTGGTCGGCTGAGCGCCGCCGCACCCCCGCATGGCGATTCGGACTTCACGAAAACATCATGATGGACCTGGCATGGTGGTCACCGGATCCGGTTAGCCCGGTCCACCGGAACCCGTGTCGCACCACGCACAACCGTGGTAGGGGCCGAAATTCCCTCGCCGGCCCCGTGGTTCGCAGACTGCCTCTGTGACCGCCGCGGGCGACACGGGACTCTTCCGGTGCCTCAGAACCAGGATTTGGCGCGCACCGCGTTGGCCAGATCCACCAGCGCGTACCGGTGGGAGCGTTCGGGCGCGGAGCGGGCCAGGCCGCGCAGGCCGGTCTCGATGCCGCGCCGGAGATCCCGCTCGGTGAACGGTGACCCGAACAGCGTGGAACCGGCCGATCTCGGCTGCTTCCCGGCCTGTACCCAGCCCAGCGCGATCCCCAGGGTGAGAATCCGCAGCTGGGCCGCGCGACCCTCGCCGGGCGGCAGATCCTGCACCCGCGCCGCCGCCACCCGCAGTGTCGACTCGTCCAGTTCCGCGGCGGGCGCGCAGGTCAGCAGCATGAGAATGGCCGTCATCCGGGCCTCCGCGTAATGCCGTGAGGCGGGCGGCACCTGATCCAGCGCGTGCACGGCGGCGGTGGTGTTCCCGGCCGCGGCCAGCTGGCGGGCCAGGCCGAAGGCGGCGCTCACCACGCCCCGATCGGTGCGCCACACGGTGGCGTAGTAGCTCTCGGCGTAGGACCGCCATTCCTCGGGATCGGGCGAATCCCAGTGCTGGAGAATGAGTTCCGCGGTGGCGGCCAGCGCCAGCTTGGGCGCGATCTCGCCGGGCAGCGCCTCCAGTACGGTGTCGAAGCGGGCGAAGGCGCGCTCGTACTCCAGTTCCAGCAGCTCGGTCAGGCCCAGGTACCAGTCGATGCGCCAGTCCGGGGCCGGCGGCAGCGGCTCGTCGGTGAGCCGGGCCAGCAGCATGCGGGCGGCCGCGGGCTCGTCGAGGTCCAGGTGGGCGCGGGCCTCGGCCAGCGTCACCTCCAGTTCGAAAGTCTCGGGCGCCCCGCCGGGTTCGGCCGACGCGCGCTGGCGGGCGTGCCGCAGTTCGTCGAGGGAGTGCCGGGGTTCGGGATGCGCGGCCCCGGCCAGCAGCGGCGCGGACGGGTCGCCCGGATCGATGATGGGCACCGGCAGCGCCGCCACCACATCGCGGGGCTGCAGCAGGGTGTCGCGGGGGACGCCGTCGATGATGCCGTCGGTCTGCGCGATGAGCTCGCCGGTGCCGAAACTGGTGCGCGGCGGGCTGAACAGCGTGGACAGCTGCGGATGCTCATTGCCGGTCTCGACGGCCAGGATCTCCCGCAGCACGCCGGTGAGCTGGGTGGCGAGCAGGCGCGCGGAGGGGAAGCGGCGCTCCGGGTCCGGGTGGGTGGCGCGCAGCAGCAGCCGGTAGAGGAACGGGTGCCGGGCCAGCACCGGCTGCTCCTTCGGATCCGGGATGCCGTCGACGTAGGCGCCGCGTTCCATCGGCAGGCGCAGGGTGAGCACGGCCAGCGTGCGGCCCACGGTGTAGATGTCGGAGGCCACCGTCGGCCCGGTGTGCGCGATCTCGGGCGCCTGGAATCCCCTGGTGCCGTACAGGTTTCCGTACGCCTCGAACTGGGTGACCGCGCCCAGGTCGATGAGCTCCACGCGGTCGGTGGTGATCATGATGTTGTCGGGCTTGAGGTCGTTGTAGGCCAGCCCCACCGAATGCAGATAGTCCAGGGCCGGAAGGATTTCCAGCAGGTAGGCGATGGCCTCGGCGACCGGCATGCGGTCGGGCGCATGGTGATCGAGCAGATCGCGCAGCGAAGGCCCGCCCACGTACTCCATGACGATGTAGCCGATCGGCGTCCCGTCCGGTCCCGGGTGTTCCACGAAGTTGTGGATCTTCACGATGCTCGGGTGCACGACCTCGGCCAGGAACTGCCGTTCCGCCAGCGCGACCGCCTGTGCCTCGGCGTCACCGGCGTGCAACAGGCCCTTGAGCACCACCCAGCGGTCGCTGACATTGCGGTCGATGGCCAGGTAGATCCAGCCCAGTCCGCCGTGCGCGATGCAGCCCTGGATCTCGTACTGGCCCGCCACCCGGTCGCCGGGATACAGCGAGGGCCGGAAATCGTAAGGCGCACCGCAGGTCTGGCAGGTGCCCGCGGTGGTGGACACCTGGGTTGGGGAGGCCCGCCCGACCGGCTTGCCGCAGCGCCAGCAGAACCGCCGCCCCTCGGCCACCACCGGATCGTCGAGCACGGCGGCTTCCGGATCCACCGGCTCCACCGCCGGGATCGGCACCAGTCCGGCCCCGAGCCGCCGCACCGCGGGGCGCGGGCGGGTCATGCGGGCGGTGCGCTGGGAGGGCCGGGTCGGAGTACGCGACTCGCCCTCGGCGCTCGGAACACCCGGCGCCACCGGGATTTCCGGTTCCACGGCGGTCGGCTCCGTGCCGGGGGATTCCGCGCGCGGCGTCGGCTCGGTGCGCTGGGCGGGCCGGGTGCCCGCGCCATCGTCGTCGCCGGCCGGTGCGTGCCGCGTGGTCACCTCGGTCCGGGCGGGCCAGTACGGCCCCACGGTCATCTCGGTGCGCGTGACCGCCTGCGTCCCCTCGGGCTGTTCCGGTGTGGTCATCGTCAGTCCTGATACCTCGGGGGCGGCGGAATGGCGGCGTCGCCGAGTTCGGTCACCAGCCAGCGGCGGTAGAGCCGGTTCCAGGTCCCGTCCGCGCGAAGGCGTTCCAGGGTGCCGTTGACGAAGCGGACCAGATCGTCCGCGCCCTTGGAGATGCCGATCCCGTACTGCTCGGTGCTCAGGTCGGGACCGACCACCTCGGTGGCCGGATCCTGCTCGGCCAGCCCGGCCAGCACGGTGTCGTCGGTGCTGACCGCGTCCACCTGCCGCTGCTGCAGCACCACCAGGCAGTCGGCCCAGGTGGGCACGGTGAGGATGGACGCGGCGGGCTGCGCGCGCCGGACCAGGTCCAGCGAGGTGGTGCCGTTGACCAAGCACAGCCGTTTGCCCGCCAGATCGGTGAGTCCGTTGATGCCGGAGTTGCGCACGGCCAGCACGCGCTGATGCGCCTGCAGATACGAGGTGGAGAAGGTAACCGTCTGCCGCCGTTGACAATTGATGGTCATGGTCTTCACCACCACGTCCACGGTGTGCTCCTGCAGCGCCCGCTCGCGGTCGGCGGAGCCGAGGATCCGGAACTCCAGCGCCGCCGGATCGCCCAGCAGGTCCCGGGCCAGCTCGCGGGCGATCTCCACATCGAATCCGGCGAGCGTGCCGCTGGCCGGATCCCGGAAGCTGAACAGATTGCTGCCCGGGTCCAGGCCGACCAGCAGCCGCCCTCGCGCCCGGATGGCGTCGATGTCCGGCCCGTTCCTGGTGCCGTTGGGCCGCAGGCTCGCGGTCGGGTCACCGCAGTCGGTCACCTCCGGCGGCGGCGCGGTCTGGGTCTGTGCCGCAACGGCTCCCGACGGCAGCGGCGGCTCGACATAGCTGGGCACCCGGGTCGAGGGCGCGGGCGGCGGCGGACCGGTGTCGCCGCAGGCGGCCGTGCAGGCCACGGCCGCGGCCAGGGCCGCGAGAGTCAGGGAGCGGACGGGTCTTCGGGTCATCGGTACTCCCGCAGTCGGGGCCAGAGCCCGGCCGCGATCAGCACGGCGGTGGCGGTGCTCAGCACCAGCGCCCCGGGGCCGAGCAGGTCCAGCGCGCGGGCGGCGTGCGAGGTGTCGGTACGCAGCATGTTCCGGGTGTCGGCGATGCCGTCGCCGAGCGCGCGGTCCAGCGCGTCGGTCTGGGCGGCGGCCTCGTTGGCGCCCGGCCCGGTGGCGACCGCGGCCGCACCGAGGAAGTCGCCCTTGGACAGCGCGTCGTTCATGCGCTGGTGCGCGGCCCGCCAGCGGTCCAGGGCGCCCGCCGCGGTCTGCACGTCGCGCGCGCCGGGCGCGTCGGTTCGATAGCCGGACAGGATGTTTCGCAGTTTGTCGATGGCCTGGTCGTAGGCCTTGTCGTAGTCCGCGCTGGTGTCGCGGCGCACCAGCTTGAGGGTCTCCGCGGTGCGGGCCTGCTGGGCCAGGATGCGGCTCTGGGTGAGCGCCGTGGTGGGGGTGCTGCCCTGGTCGCGGGCGTGGGTGGTGTCCACCGCGGAGATGATGCCCGCGATCACCGTCCAGGCCAGCAGCACCACCATGGTCCCGGTGGCCAGCAGCAGCCCGAGATTGAGCACCCGGTGCCAGCGCCGGTACAGGAACAGCTGTGCCGCGATCAGCGCCGCCACCACCAGCAGCGGCAGCAGGATGGCGGGCCAGGGCGGGCGCACGTGGGTGTGCTGGGTGGCGGTGATGGCGGTGGACCGGTGCTCCTGCAGTTCCTGCGCCATCGGCAGCAGCGTCCCCTGCATGAGGTTGGACGCCTCGCTCAGATAGGCCGCGCCCACCGGCTCCCCGGCGCGGTTGTTGACCCGCGCGGTCTCGATGACGCCGGTGTACACCGGCAGTCCGGTGGCGATGCCGCTGCGCAGCCGCGTATCGGTCTCCCCGTCACTGCGATTGGACTGGGTCACCAGTTCGGCCGCGGCCTCGCCGACCGCCTGGTTGTACCGGTCACGCACCGGCTTCGGTTCCAGCCCACCGGAAATGAAGGCGGCACCGGCCGAGGCGTCGGCCACCGACAGCGAGGTGTAGAGCCGCTGCGCCGAATAGGCATCGGGCTCCGACTGATCCAGCAGGACGTCCAGGGCGTGTTGCCGGTTGGTCACCGCGGTGGCGGTCACGAGGCCGGCCGCCACGCACAGGCTCAGCAGGACCAGCCCGATGGCGATCAGTTTGGCCGGGGAGGACTGGGCGAAACTGCGCAGCTCGGTGGTCGCGAAGCGTTCGCGCCAGGCCGCCGCGGCGGTGCGCGGGGACAGCTCCGCGAGCCGCAATTCCTCGGTGCGAGCCATCCTCACCTCCTACTGACCGATATCGAACGACCGACTTGTTGCTGCCGGATGAGCTTATTGTGGACGTACCGCCGCTGTGGCGCGGGAATCCCCGCGGTCTGCTCCGCCGAGCGGGGACGGTGCACGGCAGTGCGGTCGGACGATGGGATTGCGAAGATGCGTGGTGATGGGGACGGGTGGGCGGAGAGTCCGGATGGCACCCGCCAGTGGGGTCGTTTCGGCGCTGCCGGACTGTTGCTGCGCGCCCCGCTGGCCGGCGGCGGATCTGCAGTCCTGCTGCATCATCGGGCCGCCTGGACCCATCAGGGCGGGACCTGGGCGCTGCCCGGCGGAGCCCGTGACTCCCACGAGACCAGCGTGCACGCGGCCGTCCGCGAGGCCGAGGAGGAGGCCGGTATCGCGCCCGGCTCGATCCGGGTGCGCGGATCCCGCGTGACCGCGACCGCGCCCAGTGGCTGGACCTACACCACCGTCATCGCCGATGCCGCCGATCAACTGCGCACCCGCGGCAACCAGGAGAGTCAGGACCTGATCTGGGTGCCCGAGGACGAGGTCGAGGACCGGCCGCTGCACCCGGGCTTCGCCGCCGCCTGGCCCGCCCTGCGCGCCACGCCCACCCTGATCAGTCTCGAGGGAATCGCCGATACCGGCGCGGTGGCGGCCGCGTTGCCGCGCACCCTGGATCTGGCCGGGCAGGGATTCCTCTGGCTGCATTCGAATGGCGACGGGGCAGGCCGCACCGCCCGCATCGGCGCGCCCGCATCGGTCACGGAACAGACCAATCTGGCCGGAAATGTGTTGTTCCTCACTTTGGACCAGGTGTTGTCTTGAGGCGTGACAACGCGCGAGGTTCCCACCTACTGCCGGATCTGTGAGCCCCTCTGCGGGCTGATCGCCACCGTCGAGGACGGGAAGCTGGTGCGCCTGCGCGCCGACAAGGACCATCCGCTCTCCCGCGGCAACGCCTGCCCCAAGGGCATCGCCTTCACCGAGATCCAGAACGATCCCGACCGGGTGCTGTATCCCCTGCGGCGCACGGCCTCCGGCGCGTTCGAACGGGTCTCCTGGGACACGGCGCTGGACGAGATCGGCGCACGCCTGCGCGAGCTCATCCGCGAGCACGGAATCGAGAGTCTCGGCTGGTATTTCGGCAATCCGTCCTCCTTCTCCTATTCACACACCCTGTGGATGGTGGGTTTCCAGCTGGCCGCCGGGCTGAAGCACGTGTATTCGGCCGGTTCCCAGGACATCAACAACCGCTTCGTTGCCAGCGAGCTGCTCTACGGCTCCCTCACCACCGTGCCGGTGCCCGATCTGGACCGCACCGATTTCCTGCTCATGCTGGGCGCGAATCCCCTTGTCTCGCACGGCAGTGTGCTGAGCGCGCCGCGTATCCGCGAGAAGCTCACCGCCATCACGAAGCGGGGCGGGCGGGTGGTGGTGGTCGACCCGCGAAACACCGAGACCGCCAAGCTGTTCGAGCACGTCGGCGTGCGACCCGACGGTGAGGCCTGGCTGCTGGCCTCTCTGTTGCAGGTGATCTTCGACGAGGGTCTGGAAGATGCCGCGGCGCTGCGCCGCCAGGCCGGCGGCGCACGTGAATTACGGGATGCCGTAGCGCGTTTCACGCCCGAATTCACCGCCGAGGTCACCGGCCTCGAACCGGATCGGGTGCGCGCCCTGGCCCGTGATCTGGCCCGCGCCGAATCCGCCGCGGTCTACGGCCGCACCGGCACCTGCCTGGGCAGGCATGCGACCCTGGTGGCCTTCCTCATCGACGTCCTGTCCCTGGTGACCGGAAACCTCGACAGGCCGGGCGGTTCGGTCTTCGGCAAGGAACTGGTGGCGGTCTCCGAGCTGAGCGCCCGCCTCGGTTTCGCCGGCTACGGCAAGAACCATTCCCGCATCGGCGGATTCCCGGACGTGCTGGGTACCTTCCCGGCCGCCATCATGGCCAAGGAGATCACCACGCCCGGCGCGGGGCAGCTGCGTGCCCTGTTCACCTCGGCGGGCAATCCGGTTTCCTCGGTGCCCAATGGCCGCGAACTGGCCGCCGCGCTCACCGAACTGGACCTGTTCGTTTCCATGGACATATATGTCAACGACACCAACCGGATCGCCGACTACATCCTCCCGGCGACCACTTTCCTGGAGCGCGACGACATTCCGCTGCCCTTCACCGCGTTCTCCCCGACGCCGTACACCCAGTACACCGAGCGGGTCGTCGAACCATACGGGGAGGCTCGCGAGGAATGGCGGATCATCGACGCCATCGCGACCCGGATCGGTGTGCAGCCCTTCGCTGTCGGCCCGGCCCGCCCGGCCGGTCGCCTGCTGAGCGCGCTGCGCCGCCGCGTCCCGGGCCTCGGCTCCGCCCGCCCCACCCCGGCCCTGCTGGCCGACCTGGCCCTGCGCACCGGCCCCTACGGCGACCGATTCGGCCTCCGCCGCAATGGCCTCAGCCTGCGCATGCTGCGCCGTCACCCGCACGGGGTGGTGCTCGCCGACAGCATCGCCACCGGGGTGCTGCGGAACGTGGTGCGGCACAAGGGTGGCCGCGTCCGGCTGGATCCGGACGAGATCATCGGCGAACTGCGCGCCCTCAGCGCGCGGCCGGCCGATCCGGCCTATCCGCTGCGCGTCATCGGCCTGCGCGAACTGAAATCCCACAACTCGTGGATGCACAATGCCGAGCCGCTCATGCGCGGCGACCGCGAGCACGCCGCCCGCATCAACCCCAAAGACGCGGCGGTGGCGGGCATTTCCGATGGCGACCGTTGCCGGGTCACCTCCGCGCACGGCGCCATCGAGGTGACCGCCCGGCTCACCGAGGACATGACCGAGGGCACCGTGGCCATTCCGCACGGCTGGGGTCACGACGGCGGCTGGCAGCGCGCCAATGCCGCCGGGGGCGCGAACGTGAACGACCTGATGTCCACCGATCTCGCCGATGTGGAACGCCTCGCGGGCATGTCCAACCTGAACGGCGTCCCGATCCGCCTCGACCCGGTCGGTTAGCTAGCGGTCGTTCTCCAGGATCCGCTGCTTGATGGCGCGGGCGGCGGCCTGCGGATCGTCGGCCTCGGTAATGGCCCGCACCACCACGATTCGCGTCGCGCCCGCGTCCAGCACCTCGGGCAGGCTGCGGGCGTCGATGCCGCCGATGGCGAACCACGGGCGCTGTGTGTGCGAATCCGCGGTGGACCGGACCAGGTCGATGCCCGCGGGGGTGCGGCCCGGCTTGGTCGGGGTGGCGTACACCGGCCCGGTGCAGAAATAGTCGATGTGCTCGTCCACCGCGGCCAGTCCGGCCTGCGCGCGATTGTGCGTGGAGCGGCCCAGCACCACCTCGCCGCCCAGGATCTGCCGGGCGTACCAGGGCGGCAGGTCGCCCTGGCCCAGGTGCAGCACGTCCACCCCGGCCGCGAGCGCGATATCGGCGCGGTCGTTGCACGCGACCAGGGCGCCGTGGCGGCGGGCGGCGGCCTTCAGCTCGGCCAGCGCACCCAGTTCGGCCTTGGCCTCGAGCGGCCCGAACTGCTTCTCCCCGGGCGAGCCCTTGTCCCGCAGCTGGATGATGTCGACGCCGCCGGCCAGGGCCGCCTCGGCGAACTCCGCCAGGTCACCCCGGTCCCGGCGGGCGTCGGTGCACAGGTACAGCCGCGCGGTGGCGAGGCGTTCCCGTGGGGTGGCGGGCCGGTTCGGGTGGGAGGGTTGCACAGCTTCGACGGTAGTCGCGCTACGGTGTTCGAGTCGAAACGACCCGAGGGAGCGCGCCCGGCGTGCAGCTGCGCGACGCTGCCGCCGAGTCCACTGTTTCGCGCGATATATATGCAGGTCCCGCGGATGCCGGGATGAGTTAGGTGGATTCACATGCGGACTCTGGCCGTCGTCGGCGGCGGTGTGATCGGACTTTCGGTAGCCTGGCGTGCCGCCGGAGCGGGCTGGACCGTCACCGTCTTCGACCCGGCCGTGGGCTCCGGATCCTCCTGGGTGGCGGGCGGCATGCTCGCCCCGCTCTCGGAGGGCTGGCCCGGTGAGGACGCCGCTCTCGCCTTCGGCGCCGCCTCCCTGATCCGCTGGCCCGGTTTCGCCGCCGAGCTGCGGGCCGTCACCGGCACCGATGTCTTCGTCGCCAATCAGACCCTGACCGTCGCCCTGGACGGCGCCGATGCCGCCGACCTGCGCACCATCGCCGACTGGGTGAATGCCCGCGGCCACGAGCTGCGCCTGCTGGACCGCGCCGGGGTGCGCGCCGCCGAACCCGGCCTGGGCCGCGGCGTGCGCGCCGGACTGCTCGCCGTCGCCGAACCCGCCGTGGACAATCGCGTGCTGGTGACCGCGCTCCGAACCGCCTGTGCCGCGGCCGGAGTCGAGTTCCGCGCGGAGCGGGTGGAGTCGCCGGCCGGCCTGCCGCACGATCGCATCGTGCTCGCCACCGGCGCCGCGGCCGCCGACCTGTGGCCCGGTCTGCCGGTGCGCCCGGTGAAGGGCGAGATCCTGCGCCTGCGCCGCCGCCCCAGCGCCCCGCCCGTGCCCGCCCGTGTGGTCCGGGCCCGGGTGCACGGCCGGCCCATATATCTTGTGCCGAGACGTGACGGAATCGTGCTGGGTGCAACACAATACGAAGTCGGGTTCGACAACGCCGTCACCGTCGCCGGAGTCCGCGATCTGGTCACCGATGCCGAGGCCGTGCTGCCGGGTATCGGCGAGTACGAATTCGCCGAGGCCATCGCGGGTTCGCGCCCGGGCTCACCCGACAATCTGCCGCTGATCGGTTACCTGGACGAGCGGGTGATCGTGGCCGCGGGACACGGCCGCAACGGCATTCTCGACACCCCGGTCACCGCCGACGCCGTCCTGGCGCTGCTCGCCGACACCGAGCTGCCCGAGGCGCGCGCCGCGGATCCGCGCCGGTTCACCACCGCCGCACCGTTTCACCCAGGAGGAGTCCGATGACCGCAATCCCGGTCGGCGTCACCGTCAATGGCGAGGATCATGTTTTCCCCGACGAGCTCACCATCCGGCAGCTGCTGGAACGGCTGAACCTGCCGTGCCAGGGCGTGGCGCTGGCCATCGACGGCGCGGTGTTCCCCAAGTCCCGCTGGGACGAGCCGGTCGGCCGCGGCTGGGAGATCGAGGTGCTGACGGCGGTGCAGGGTGGCTAGCTCGATCGAACCGTTGGTCATCGCGGGACGTGAGTTCGGCTCGCGGCTCATCATGGGCACCGGTGGGGCGGAGAACCTGGCCGTGCTGGAGGAGGCCCTGGTCGCCTCGGGCACCGAGCTGACCACGGTCGCGATGCGCCGGGTGGACGCCGCGGGCGGCACCGGCGTGCTGGACCTGCTCAAGCGGCTGGAGATCGCGCCGCTGCCCAATACCGCCGGCTGTCGCACGGCCGCCGAGGCGGTGCTCACCGCCCAGCTGGCCCGCGAGGCTCTCGAAACCGATTGGGTGAAGCTGGAAGTCATCGCCGACGAGCGCACCCTGCTGCCCGACGCGATCGAATTGGTCGCCGCCGCAGAGCAATTGGTGGACGACGGCTTCACCGTGCTGCCCTACACCACCGACGACCCGGTGCTGGCCAAGCGCCTCGAGGACACCGGCTGCGCCGCGGTCATGCCCCTGGGCTCGCCGATCGGCACCGGTCTGGGTATCGGCAATCCGCACAATATCGAGATGATCGTGGCCGCCGCGGGCGTGCCGGTCATCCTCGACGCGGGCATCGGCACCGCCAGTGATGCCGCGCTGGCAATGGAACTCGGCTGCTCGGCGGTCCTGCTGGCCACCGCGGTCACCCGCGCCCGGCAGCCCGCGCTGATGGCCGCCGCCATGGCCCGCGCGGTGGAGGCCGGCCGGCTGGCGCGGCAGGCGGGCCGAATCCCCAAGCGCTTCTGGGCCCAAGCGTCCTCGCCCGGATTCTGAAGCGCCGCACTCTGGTTCGCGGCGCGTCTCGTTCTGGACCGCGCTCCGCCTCCCCGCGCTTGGAGCGGGGGAGCGAAGCGGAGGAGCGGAGGAGGGAAGAACGAGACCTTCAGCGCCGCGAACCCGCCCGGAGCGAAGCGGAGGGCAAATTGGACACAGTCATCCTCAGGGATGAGCGACGCGCGACCAATTAGCGATAGTGCGCGCTCCGTACATGGGGAAGACTGGTCGCCATGATCGAACTGAGAGGCCTGACCAAGCACTACGGCCAGACCGTCGCGGTGTCGGACCTGTCGTTCACGGTCCGTCCGGGGCAGGTGACCGGCTTCCTCGGCCCGAACGGGGCGGGCAAGTCGACCACCATGCGGATGATCCTGGGGTTGGACACGCCGACCTCCGGCACCGCCCTCATCGACGGTAAGCCGTATCACGACCTGAAGCGTCCGCTCGACACCGTCGGCGCGCTGCTGGACGCGAAGTGGGTGCATCCCAATCGTTCCGCGCGCTCGCACCTGCGGTGGATGGCCGCCTCCAATGACATTCCGCAGTCGCGGGTGGAGGAGGTGCTGCGCCTGGTCGGCCTGTCCGAGGTCGCCAACAAGAGTGCCGGTGGTTTCTCCCTCGGTATGTCCCAGCGGCTCGGCCTGGCCGGTGCCCTGCTCGGCGACCCGCAGGTGCTGCTGTTCGACGAACCGGTGAACGGCCTGGATCCCGAGGGCATTCTGTGGATCCGCCGTTTCATGCAGCGGCTGGCGGGCGAGGGTCGCACCGTGCTGGTGTCGAGCCATCTGCTCTCCGAAATGGCGCAGACCGCCGAGCATCTCGTCGTAATCGGCCGGGGCCGGCTCATTGCCGACACCACCACAAAGGATTTCATCGAGAAGGCCTCGGAACAGTCTGTGCGCGTGCGCAGTCCGCAGCTCGATCAGCTGCGCAGCCTGCTCACCTCGAACGGCATGACGGTGCGCGAGGATGGTGCCCGGCCGGCCGGTAAAGAACCTGTAGAGACGGACGGCGCGGCCCTGGTGGTCGCGGGCGTCACCAGCGACGCGGTCGGAAAACTGGCCGGCGCCAATGACATCACGCTCTACGAGCTCTCGCCGCAGCGCGCCTCGCTGGAGGAGGCGTTCATGCGCATGACCGGTGGCGCGGTGCAATACCACGGCGAAGGCTTCGATCAGGTTATGGGAGGTGCGCTCTGATGGGAGTGCTCGCGGCGGAACGAATCAAGCTCACCTCGACCAAGTCCCCGGTCTGGTGCACGGCGCTGCTGGTGGTGTTCGCGCTGGGTATCGCGGCGCTGTTCAGCCTGGCCCTGAACGCGTCCTGGCGGGTCTTCGAGGATCAGCTGGCCCAGGGCAAGATGACCCCGGCCGATGCGCCGTACGCGGAGAACTCGGTGGCGGGCCTGGGTATCACCGGCCTGGCCCAGGGCATTCCGGGTTTCGGCTACCTGATGGTCATGATCCTGGCGGCGCTGGCGGTCACCAGTGAGTACCGCTTCGGCACCATCAAGACCACCTTCCTCGCGGTTCCCGGTCGAACCACGGTGCTGCTCACCAAGGCCGGTGTCATCGGGGTTGCTATGGCGTTGCTGAGTGCGGCGCTGACCTTCCTCGGCTTCGTCATCTTCAAGGTCATGGTGAACCACGACGCGGGCAGCCACCTGAGCCTGAGCAGTGGCGATCTGCGGGTCTTCTACGCCGTGCCGCTGTTCATCCTGCTGGTGGTCTTCCTGGCGGTCGGCGTGGGCACGCTGATCCGGCAGTCGGCGGGCGCGCTGTCGCTGCTGATCGTCTGGCCGGTCATCCTCGAGCCCATGGTCGGCGCGTTCGGCAAGATCGGCCGGGAGATCCAGGTGCTGCTGCCGTTCCAGAACGCGGGCCTGTTCCTGGGCACCGTGGACGCCAAGTCGTCGTACTGGCACTGGGGTCCGTGGGGTGGCCTGGTCTACTTTGCGGTCTTTGTCGGATTGATCTTCGCGGCCGCGTTGTTCGTGGTAAATAAGCGCGACGCGTAGAGCGCGCACAGACCCTGCCCTAGGGGCCGCCGGCCACTGCCCGGCACGGCGGCGAGCATCGGCCCGATACGGATTCTCCGTATCGGGCCGATGTCATAGCGGGCCAAAAGTGTGTTCCAGCTAACTTTTCCTGTCGGCATGGATCGGTTGGCCGTCGTACTGGACGGTCGGTAGCATCGAAACAGCAACCAAAACACTCAAACCTTCGGCGGGTCCAATGATGTGGCCGCTACACCGATCGGGAGGTGTCAGGTGGCAATCATTGATCCATTCCACGACGGAACGCTGAGATACGCTCTGGGCGTGAGCGAACGACCCTCCGACGGCGGTGAACGCGCCTCCGACGCGAACCGTACGGACGGACTGGGAACCGATCGCAATCGGTCCCGCGATGCGCCCGGCAGCCGGGCACGGCAACCCCGCATCGACCCGGATGTGGTCATCCCGCTGATACCCGCGGAACTGTCCGAGGACCCCGACGAGACCGACGAGTCGCGGACCGGGCGGCGGCGCGGCCGTTTTCCCGGGCAGCTCTCGGCCATGGTCAATGCCGCCAATCAGCGCGGCGACATCATCGACGCCATCCGCAAGGCGCGCGAGAACCTGCCCGGCGATCCGGCCTTCGGTGATCCGCTCTCGGTCTCCGGACCCGGTGGCGCGCGTGCCGTGGCTCGCGCGGCGGACAAGCTGGTCGGTGATTCCCCCAGTGCCGCACGCGAATTGGGGCTGGGTGCGCTGCAGGTCTGGCAGGCCGTGCTGGAGCGGATCGGCAAGGGCCGCGGCCCGCAGGAGATCACCATCATGTTCACCGATCTGGTGGCCTTCTCCAGTTGGTCCCTGGCCGCGGGGGACGAGGTGACCCTGGACCTGCTGCGACGGGTGGCCAAGGCCATCGAGCCGCCCATCGTGGATCGCGGCGGCCAGGTGGTCAAGCGCATGGGCGACGGCATGATGGCCGTGTTCCCGTCCGCGGACCGGGCCGTGCGGGCGGCGGTGGCGGCCAAGGAGAACCTGTCGGCGGTATCGGTGGACGGCTATCGCCCGCAGATGCGCCTGGGGCTGCACACCGGCAGTCCGCGTGAGATCGGCGGCGACTGGCTCGGCATCGATGTGAACATCGCGGCCCGCGTCATGGAGGCGGGCGGCAATGGCAACACCATGCTCTCGGGCGTGACGCTGGACTCGCTGCGCCCGGAGACGCTCGAGGAGCTCGGCCTGGGCGTAAAGCCCTATCGCCGTAGCTTTTTCGCGGCTCCCCTGAGCGGCGTCCCGGAAGATCTCCGTATCTTCCGCCTCGAAGCCGAGTGAGGGTCCGCCGGCCCGAGAGTCAGTTCGTCATCCAGAGCACCGCGCCCACGGCCGCGAGCACGCCGCAGACGGCGAGCCCGATGGCCAGTGGGCGCGAGGTCTTGAACAGCGAGTACGCCCCGCCGAGCAGGAATCCGGCGAGGGCGAGCAGGACGATCACGGTGACGTCTGAGGACACCTGTTCAGTGTGCCTGAAGGTTGCCGATGTACCGGAGACCGGTCCCGACCTGGGATTTTGAAAAATAACAAGCACGCGGGCTTGATTTTTTCCTGACCTGATGTGACCCTGTAACCGACCGCAGCACCGAGGCTGCGCCGACCGCGCTGTGACAGCGCAGGTGTACAGGGAGGCCCGCCATGAGTCAGCTCGCCGACACTCCGGATCTGATTCGGATCGGCAACTGTTCCGGGTTCTACGGCGATCGCCTCAGCGCCATGCGGGAGATGCTCGAGGGCGGGCAGCTCGACGTGCTCACCGGCGACTATCTGGCCGAGCTCACCATGCTGATCCTGGGACGCGATCGCATGAAGGACGCGAACCTCGGCTACGCCAAAACCTTTGTGAAGCAGCTGGAGGGCAGCCTCGGCCTGGCCCTCGAGTCCGGGGTGAAGATCGTCGCCAATGCGGGCGGGCTGAATCCGGCCGGGCTGGCCCAGCGGGTGCGGGAGATGGCCGAAAAGCTCGGTCTCGCACCGAAGGTCGCGTACGTGACCGGTGACGATCTGCTGGCGCGCGCCGGAGAGCTGGGGCTGGGCGCGCCGCTCACCGCGAACGCCTACCTGGGCGCGTGGGGCATCGCCGAATGCCTGACGGCCGGCGCGGACATCGTGGTCACCGGGCGGGTCACCGACGCCTCGGTGGTGGTCGGTCCCGCGGCCGCGCATTTCGGCTGGGGCCGAACCGATTACGATGCGCTGGCCGGTGCGGTGGTGGCGGGGCACGTCATCGAGTGCAGCACCCAGGCCACCGGCGGCAATTTCGCCTTCTTCACCGAGATCGCCGATCTGGGGCGGCCGGGCTTCCCGATCGCCGAGGTGCGGCGCGATGGCAGCAGTGTCATCACCAAGCACGAGGGCACCGGCGGCGCGGTCACCGTGGACACGGTGAAAGCCCAGCTCATGTACGAGATCCAGAGCGCGCGCTACGCCGGTCCGGATGTCACCACGCGACTCGACACCATCGAGGTTAGCCAGGAGGGCCCCGACCGGGTGCTGATCAGTGGTGTGACCGGTGAGGCCCCGCCGCCGCAGACCAAGGTGTCGACCAACACCATCGGCGGATTCCGCAACGAGATGGAGTTCATCCTCACCGGCCTGGATATCGAGGCCAAAGCCGCACTGGCGCAACGGCAGCTGGAGTCCTGGCTGCCGGCGCGGCCCGCCGAGCTGGAGTGGACGCTGGCGCGGCTGGACCGGCCCGACGCCGATACCGAGGAGCAGGCCAGCGCCCTGCTGCGCTGTGTGGTCCGGGACCCGGATCCGAACAAGGTGGGGCGCGCGTTCTCCAGTGTCGCCGTGGAATTGGCCCTGGCCAGCTTCCCCGGCTTCTCGCTGACGGCCCCGCCCGGCAATGGCGGTCCGTACGGGGTGTTCACGCCGGGATACGTGGATTCCAAGGAGATTCCGCATACGGCGGTCCTGGCGGACGGCACCGAGGTGGCGATCGCGCCGGCCGGGGAAACCCTGGAGCTGGCTGCGGTCGCGGAACCGGAACTGCCGCAGCCGCTTCCGGCCGGAGCCACCACCCGCGCCCCACTGGGCGCGATCGCGCTGGCCCGCAGTGGCGACAAGGGCGGCAATGCCAATATCGGCGTCTGGGTGCGCACCGAGGAACAGTGGCGCTGGCTGGTGCAGACGCTGACCGTCGACGAGTTGCGCCGCCTGCTGCCCGAGACCGCCGCGCTGCCGGTCACCCGGCACGTGCTGCCGAATCTGCGGGCGCTGAACTTCATTGTCGAGGGCCTGCTCGGGGAGGGCGTGGCCTATCAGGCCCGCTTCGACCCGCAGGCCAAGGGGCTCGGCGAATGGCTGCGCGCCCGCTACCTCGACATCCCCGCGGAGTTGCTGCCGTGAGGCGGCGCGGCGGACCTGTGCTGCGGCCGTGGACCGGCCGAGCCGGTGACAGGCGAGGTTTCGGCCTCGCGGAAGGGAACGAGGCGGTATGAGCGCCGGATATGCAGACCCCTGGCAGACACCCGAACGCCGCGAATTGCGCGCCACCGTGCGCGGTTTCGCGGAGCGGGAGGTACTGCCATATCTGGACGAGTGGGAGCGCAACGGCGAGATCCCGCGTGAGCTGCACAAGAAGGCGGGTGCGCTGGGGCTGCTGGGCGTCCAGTTCCCGGAATCCGCCGGTGGTTCCGGTGGCGACGGCATCGACGCCGCCATCGTGGCCGAGGAGCTGCACTACGCGGGCTGCTCGGGCGGCCTGTTCGCCTCCCTGTTCACCTGCGGCATCGCGGTGCCGCACCTGATCGCCTCGGGCAATGCCGAGCACATCGAGCGCTGGGTGCGGCCGACGCTGGCGGGCGAGAAGATCGGGTCGCTGGCCATCACCGAGCCGGGCGGCGGTTCGGATGTCGGGCATCTGCGGACCACGGCGGTCCGGGACGGCGACGACTTCATCGTGAACGGGTCCAAGACCTTCATCACCTCCGGTGTGCGCGCCGATTTCGTGGTGACCGCGGTGCGTACGGGCGGTCCGGGCGCGGCGGGTGTGTCGCTGCTGGTGGTGGAGAAGGGCACGCCCGGGTTCACCGTCAGCCGCAAGCTGGAGAAGATGGGCTGGCTGTGCTCGGACACCGCCGAACTGTCGTATGTCGATGTGCGAGTGCCGGTCTCGAACCTGGTGGGCCCGGAGAACAGCGGATTCGCCCAGATCGCACAGGCTTTCGTGAGCGAGCGGGTGGGGCTGGCCGTGCAGGGGTACGGGCACGCCCAGCGCTGCCTGGACCTGACGCTGCAGTGGTGCCGGGACCGGGAGACCTTCGGCCGCCCGCTGATCAGCCGCCAGGCCGTGCAGAACACGCTGTCGGAGATGGCACGCCGCATCGATGTCGCGCGCGTGTACACGCACGCGGTGGCCGAGCGCGCCGCCCGCGGTGAGACCGATCTGATCGCCGAGGTGTGCTTCGCCAAGAACACCGCCGTGGAGACCGCGGAATGGGTTGCCCACCAGGCGGTGCAGCTCTTCGGCGGCCTCGGCTACATGCGTGAGTCCGAAGTCGAGCGCCACTACCGTGATGTCCGCATCCTCGGCATCGGCGGCGGCACCAACGAGATCCTGACCAGCCTCGCGGCCAAGCGATTGGGGTTCCAGTCTTGAGTATTCTGCGCACGTCCGTAGACCCGAATTCGGCGGACTATCAGGCCGCCGCCGAGGCCATGACGGCCAAGCTGGCCGAGGTGGAGGCCGAGTACGCCAAGAACATCGCGGGCGGTGGACCGGACAAGATGGCCCGGCACCGCAAGCGCGGCAAGCTGACCGCGCGTGAACGCATCGAACTGCTCATCGACGAGGATTCGCCGTTCCTGGAGCTGGCTCCGCTCGCGGCCTGGGGCAGCGACTTCCATGTGGGCGCCAGCGTGATCGCGGGCATCGGCATCGTCGAGGGCGTCGAGTGCATGATCGTGGCGCCGGATCCGACCGTGCGCGGCGGTACGTCGAATCCGTGGACGCTGCGCAAGAACCTGCGCATGAACGACATCGCGCTGGAGAACCGGCTGCCGGTGATCGGCCTGGTCGAGTCCGGCGGCGCGGATCTGCCGACGCAGAAAGAGGTCTTCGTCCCCGGTGGGCGGATGTTCCGGGACCTCACCCGGCTGTCGGCGGCCGGAATCCCCACCATCGCACTGGTTTTCGGCAACTCCACCGCCGGAGGTGCGTACGTCCCGGGCATGTCCGATTACACGGTCATGATCAAGGAGCGCTCCAAGGTGTTCCTGGGCGGTCCGCCGCTGGTGAAGATGGCCACCGGTGAGGAGTCCGACGACGAATCCCTCGGCGGCGCCGAAATGCACGCCCGCGTTTCGGGTCTGGCCGACTACCTGGCCGCGGACGAGCAGGACGCGATCCGGCTGGGCCGTTCCATCGTCAAGCGACTGAACTGGCAGAAGCAGGGTCCGGCCGCGCGCCCGGTCACCGAGGTGATCGAGCCGCTGTACGACTCGGAGGAACTGCTCGGCATCGTGCCGAGCGACCTCAAGATCCCGTTCGATCCGCGCGAGGTCATCGCCCGCGTGGTCGACGGCTCCGACTTCGACGAGTTCAAGCCGCTCTACGGTTCCAGCCTGGTGACCGGCTGGGCCGAACTGCACGGCTACCCGGTCGGCATTCTCGCCAATGCCCGCGGCGTGCTGTTCTCCGAGGAAGCGCAGAAGGCCACCCAGTTCATCCAGCTGGCCAACCAGTCGAACACGCCACTGCTGTTCCTGCACAACACCACCGGCTACATGGTCGGCAAGGAATACGAGCAGAAGGGCATCATCAAGCACGGCGCGATGATGATCAACGCGGTCTCGAATTCGAAGGTGCCGCACATCTCGCTGCTCATGGGCGCGTCCTACGGCGCGGGACACTACGGCATGTGCGGGCGCGCCTACGATCCGCGCTTCGTGTTCGCCTGGCCCAGTGCCAAATCCGCCGTCATGGGCGGCGCGCAGCTGGCGGGCGTCATCTCCATCGTGGGCCGGGCCGCGGCCGAGGCCAAGGGCATGCCCTTCAACGAGGAGGCCGACGCCGGGATGCGCGCCATGATCGAAGCGCAGATCGAGGCCGAATCGCTGCCCATGTTCATGTCGGGCCGCCTCTACGACGACGGCGTCATCGACCCGCGTGACACCCGCACGGTGTTGGGAATGGCGTTGTCCGCCATCCACAATTCCCCGATCAAGGGCGCCGAGGGCTTCGGCGTCTTCCGGATGTGAGGCCAGAGATGAGCATTGCGACCCCAATGGGCACGGTGATTACCAATGTTCTGGTCGCCAACCGTGGCGAGATCGCGCGACGCGTATTCGCGACCTGCCGTCGGATGGGTATCGCGACCACCGCCGTCTATTCGGACGCCGATGCGAACGCCCCGCACGTGGCCGAGGCCGATGCCGCAATTCGCCTGCCGGGCAACACCCCCGGCGAGACCTACCTGCGTGCCGAGCTGATCATCGAGGCCGCGCTGGCCGCCGGTGCCGACGCCATCCACCCCGGCTACGGATTCCTCTCCGAGAACGCCGAATTCGCCAAGGCCGTGCAGGCCGCCGGCCTCGTCTGGATCGGCCCGCCGGTCGCGGCCATCGAGCAGATGGGCTCCAAGGTCGAGTCCAAGAAGATGATGGACGCCGCCGGTGTCCCGGTGCTGAAGCAGCTGGATCCGGCCGAGGTGACCGCCGACATGCTGCCGGTGCTGATCAAGGCGTCCGCCGGCGGTGGCGGTCGCGGCATGCGCGTGGTGCGCGAACTGTCCGAGCTGACCGGTCAGATCGAGGCGGCGCAGCGGGAAGCCCAGTCCGCCTTCGGCGATCCGACCGTCTTCTGCGAGCGCTACTTGGAGACCGGCCGCCACATCGAGGTGCAGGTCATGGCCGACACCCACGGCACCGTGTGGGCGGTCGGCGAGCGCGAGTGCTCGATCCAGCGCCGCCACCAGAAGGTCGTCGAGGAGGCTCCGTCGCCGCTGGTCGAGAAGGTCGACGGCATGCGGGCGCGGCTGTTCGAGGCGGCGCGGCTGGCGTCGGAGGCCATCGGCTACGAGGGTGCGGGCACCGTCGAATTCCTGGCCGACGAGAAGGGCGACTTCTTCTTCCTGGAGATGAATACCCGTCTGCAGGTGGAACATCCGGTCACCGAGCAGGTCACCGGTCTGGACCTGGTGCGCCTGCAGCTGCAGGTGGCCGCCGGTCGCGCGCTGCCCGCGCGGCAGCCGGAGATGCGCGGCCACTCCATCGAGGTGCGCCTGTACGCCGAGGATCCGGCCCACGACTGGCAGCCGCAGTCCGGCCCCGTCCACAAGCTCGACATCCCCGGCACCCTGGGCGAATTCACCGTGCTGACCGAGCCGGGCGTGCGCCTGGACACCGGCGTGGTGGGCGGTTCCGTGGTGGGCGTGCACTACGACCCCATGCTGTCGAAGGTCATCTCCTTCGCCGAGACCCGCGACGAGGCGGCGCATCTGCTGGCTGCTGCCCTGCAACGGGCCAAGATTCACGGCCTGGTCACCAACCGCGACCTGCTGGTGCGGGTGCTGCGGCATCCGGCGTTCCTGGCGGGCGATACCGATACCGCGTTCTTCGCGACCCACGATCTCGAGAAGCTCTCGGCGCCACTGGTTTCCGAGGCCGGCGAGCAGCTGTCCATCGTGGCCGCCGCGCTCGCCGACGCCGCCGCCAACCGGCGCGCGGCCCGGGTCGGCAGTGGCCTGCCCAGTGGCTGGCGCAATCTGCCGTCGCAGCCGCAGTCCAAGTCCTACGAGTCGCGCCTGACCGGCAAGCACGAGGTGCGCTACCGCCTGACCCGCACGGGTGTCGAGGTCGAGGGCCACGATGGCCTCGAATTGCTGGAGGCCACACCGGATCTCGTGGTGCTCCAGGTCCCGGGGGAGCGCGGCCCGGTGCGCCGGCGCTTCGAGATCGCCCGCTACGGCGACCTGGTCGCGGTGGATTCCCCGCTCGGCCCGGTGGCCGTGCGCCGCCTGCCGCGCTTCGAGGACCCGACCGACCAGGTGGCCGAGGGCTCGCTGCTGGCCCCGATGCCGGGCGCGGTCATCCGCCTGGGCGCGGCGGTCGGCGACCGGCTCGAGAAGGGCCAGCCCATCCTGTGGCTGGAGGCGATGAAGATGGAGCACACCATTGCCGCACCCGCCGCCGGCGTGCTCACCGAATTGAACGTTTCCGCCGGCCAGCAGGTCGAGGTCGGCGCGGTTCTCGCCGTGGTCCACAGCGAAGATCAGGAGTAGGCAATGAGTTTCATCGAGACCGACGAGCAGAAGGCGCTGCGGGCCGCGGTGGCCAAGCTGGCCGCCAAGTACAACTTCCGCGACTACGCCGGCCCCAAGGCTCGCCGCAACGAGCCCTTCGACGAGCTGTGGGACGAGGCCGGCAAGCTCGGCTTCCTGGGCGTCAACCTGCCCGAAGAGTACGGCGGCGGTGGCGCGGGCATCTACGAACTCGCGCTCGTGCAAGAGGAATTGGCGGCGCAGGGCTGCGGCCTGCTGCTCATGGTGGTCTCGCCCGCCATCTGCGGCACCATCATTACCAAGTACGGCACCGACGCGCAGAAGCAGTACTGGCTGACCAAGCTGGCCGACGGCTCGTCGAAGATGGTCTTCGGCATCACCGAGCCGGACGCGGGCTCCAACTCGCACAAGATCACCACTACCGCCCGCCGCGACGGCGAGGACTGGATCCTCAACGGCCGCAAGATCTTCATCTCCGGCGTGGACCAGGCCGAGGCGGTGCTCATCGTGGCCCGCTCCGAGAACGCCAAGACCGGCAACCTGCAGCCCGCCCTGTTCATCGTCCCCACCGACGCTCCCGGCTTCGTGAAGACGAAGCAGGAGATGGACATTCTCGAGCCGGACAACCAGTTCACGCTGTTCCTCGACGATGTCCGGCTGCCCGCCACCGCCCTGGTCGGCCAGGAGGACGCCGCCATCGCGCAGCTGTTCGCGGGCCTGAACCCGGAGCGCATCATGGGCGCGGCCATGGCGGTCGGCATGGGCCGCTACGCCATCGACCGGGCCGTGGCCTACGCCAAGGAGCGCGCGGTGTGGAAGGGCGCGCCGATCGGCGCGCACCAGGGCATCTCGCACCCGCTGGCGCAGGTGAAGATCGAGCTGGAACTGGCCAAGGTCATGATGCAGAAGGCCGCGTTCCTCTACGACTCCGGTGACGACTTCGGCGCGGCCGAGGCCGCCAATATGGCGAAATACGCTGCGGCCGAGGCCAGTATCAAGGCTCTCGACCAGGCCATCCAGACCCACGGCGGTTCCGGCCTGACCTCGGATGTGGGCCTGGCGGGCATGCTGGCCGCCGCCCGCATCGCCCGGGTGGCGCCGGTCAGCCGCGAGATGATCCTCAATTTCGTGGCCCAGCACTCGCTGGGTCTGCCCCGGTCCTACTGACCGGGGCGACGAGTGGCGGCGGTGTGCGCGGCCACCGCCACTCGTCCCTCCCGCACCCGAAAGCCACACAGCAGCAGGAGTATTCGATGACCGACACAGCCGGTGCCGCCGCGGACGTGCCGTTCGTGCGCTATGAGGTGCGCGACGGATTCGCGGTACTGACCCTGGACTCCCCGCACAATCGCAACGCCCTGTCCTCCCGGCTGGTCACCGAACTGCTCGCGGGCCTGGAGCGGGCGACCGGGGACGACGCGGTGCGCGGGGTGGTGCTCACCCACACCGGCAACACCTTCTGCGCAGGCGCGGATCTCAAGGAGGCGGTGGACGCCGACCCGGCGGCCGCCGCCGACATCCGCACCCGCTGGATGATCTCGGTGCTGCGCGACATCCTCGCCATGCCCAAGCCCGTGGTGGCGCAGGTGGACGGCAATGTGCGGGCGGGCGGCATGGGCATCATCGCCGCCTGCGACCTCGTGGTCGCCGGGCGGAACAGCAGCTTCGCGCTGACCGAGGTGCGGATCGGGCTGGCACCGTTCATGATCTCGCTGACCCTGCTGCCGCGCATGACCGGCCGGTCGGCGGCCCGCTACTTCCAGACCGGCGAAACCTTCGACGCGGCCGAGGCCGAACGCACCGGCCTCATCACCGTCGCCGCCGACGACCCCGCGGCCGAGACCGCGCGGCTGCTCGGTGAACTCCGCAAGGGCTCACCGCAGGGCCTGGCCGAAGCCAAGCAGCTCGTCAACGCGGACCTGCTCACGGCTTTCGACCGCGGGGCCGAGGACCTGGCCAAACGCTCCGCGAGCTACTTCGGCACCCCCGAGGTGATCGAGGGCATCACGGCCTTCATGCAGCGCCGCCCACCCAGCTGGGCAGAATAGGCAACCATGGCGACACCCCACGAACCCAAGCAGGACCGCAGCCGGGCCACCCGGCAGCGGCTGCTGGAGGCGACCATCGACTGCCTGGCACAGACGGGCTGGGCGGCCGCCACGGTCGCGGTGGTGGCCGAACGGGCCGGGGTGTCGCGCGGTGCGGCCCAGCATCACTTCCCCACCCGTGAGGATCTGATCACCGCCGCCCTGGAGTACATGTTCGACACCCGGATGGACCAGGCCAAGGCCGACGCCCTCGCGGTCGCCGACGTCGCCGAGGGCGTCGCGCGCACCGAGGCGGTGGTGGCCGGCCTGGTCGAGTCCTACACCAGCCCGCTGTTCAAGGCGGCGCTGCAGGTGTGGACCCACGCGGCCGCCGACCCGGCCCTGCGGGAACGAATCGTCCCCATGGAAGCCCGCTTCGGCCGCATCTCGCATCGGATGGCCGTCGAGGCGCTGAGCGTCGACGACTCCGACCCCGTCGCCCACCACCTGGTGCAGGCCACCCTCGACCTGGCCCGCGGCCTCGGCCTCGCCGATGTCCTCACCGACGATTCCCTGCGCCGCAAGGAAATCGTCCAACAGTGGGCCGCCACCCTCCACACGGCCCTGGCCGCCCGCCACTGACCATCCGGCGACCGCCGCCCTGACCGCCGCGCTCGCCGAACCCGTTGCCGCCGTGGCAGACTCGCTATTCGCCGGTGGCCGGCCATGTCGTCCGTCTTCAACCGAGACAGCGTCATCGACCTCGACGATGAGCATGCCCTCCGCGATGGCTAGCGGTCCGGGTCTGCGGGGCGGTCGAGGAGGATCGCGGCGGCGCGGGCGAGGACCTGGGCGCGGGTGCGGCCAGGGTGGTCGGCGGCGAGGAACTGGTTTCCGATGGCCAGGCAGAAGGCGAGCAGGCTGCGGGCCTCGATCTCGTCGGGGTCGGAGCAGAAGATGCCGATGGTCTCGCGTAGCAAGGCCATTCGGCGGTCGTCGACGCGGCGTAGCCGGGCGGCGACCGATTCATCGCGGCGGGCCCAGTCCCGGATCGCGAGGTCGATTGCCAGCAATCGGCTGGGGGACAACGTCAATTGGCCGGCGAGCGTGATCCTGTCCCGCGGGTCGTCCTCGAGCGCAATGGTTTCGAGCACCTCGTCGGTGCTCTCGCGCTCCCAGACGTCCAGCATCGCCTCCAAAAGGGTTGCGCGGTCGGGGAAGTAACCGTAGAACCCGCCCTTGGTCACACCCAGCTGCTTGGCCAGGACTTCGATGCGGACCGCTTCCACGCCGCTGTCGACGAGCGTCTGCAAGCCCTGCTCGATCCACGCCTCGCGTGGGGTGCGGGCCACGCCCATAGGGTGACTCCTCTCACGCCTCGCCTTCTATACGGCACCGTATATCAGGGCTACCCTCGCTGTTATACGCCACCGTATAACAAGCTGGCGGGGGACGAGACACGCACCCCCCGCAAGAGAAATGGGGAGTTCGGATGATCAAGTGGGCTGGTCGGCTCATCGTATTTTTCGGAGCCGCACACACTGTGGGCGCATTGACGATCGAGCGCGCCGCACGCCACGCCGGAGCGTGGTTCAGCGGGGAGCTGTGGGGCGACGACTTCGCCGCCATGAGCCCGGCGGACAGCGCCTACTGGCTCTCCCTGGACAGCTTCGGCATTCCGCTGATCGTGGTCGGCCTGACCGTGCTCTGGCTGGACAACCGGCACATCACCCCACCGCCCTTCATTCCCTGGATTCTGGGGATCTGGACCGTGATCGGCGCCATCGTCCTCGCGCCCACCCCCTGGCCGATCATGGCGCTCGCGACGATCCTCCTGTACATCGGAACCCGCCGCGCCGCACACCACGACAGCCCGATCAATGCTGGATCGCGCAAGGGATCGGGTAGCGCGTATTTCGGTTAGGCACTCGGTGCTGGTCAGAAGGGGTGGAGCCAGAAGCGGCCCACGGTGATGAAGAGGGCCAGGGCCAAGTAGAGGACGTTGGCGATCAGGGCTGCTCGGTCGCCGTGGCGGAGGTGGGTGATCATGGCGCCGATCATCAGGAGGATCCAGCAGATGGCGGTTACCGGGACCATGAACGGGGCGAAGTCGAGGGCTGCGGGGAGGGTGAGGCCGAGGGCGGCCAGGACTTCCAGGGCGCCGAGGGTTTCGACGAATGTGGCGGTGGCGTCGCCGGTCCAGCCGCCGCCGGGGGCGGCGGCCAGCTTCTCCTTGGGGACAACGATTTTCGTGAGGCCGCCGAAGAGGGCTACGGCTGCCAGCAGGCCGGCGCAGATCCACAGGACGATGTTCATGGTGGCGACTCCTTCTCAGCGATTCGCACACAAGACTCGAGATCGTCCCGTCTTGTGACATCACCTTCGTATGACCTGCGCCACGGGCGGTGGAGTCGATCGGGCAGTCGCCGCCGGTTCTGATGATCAGGCGTGGTTGTGGGCTGGACCCCACGAGGGGAAGGGGTCGGGATAGGTGAGCCATTCCTGCTGGCCCGCAACCAGTTCGGCGTCGGTGAGAAGGGCTGAGGTCAGCAGGTCGTGGACGTGGGGGCGGTCGAGCTCGATGCCGATGAAGACGATTTCCTGGCCGGGCCGCATGTCGAGGGCATCCCAGTGGGCGCCGGCTTCGAAAGTCAGGTTCGGGCCGGCCTGGGACCAGATGGCGGCCAGGTGGGGGCGGCTCGCCAGCCAGAAGAAGCCTTTGCTGCGGAGCAGTCTCTGGAGTTGGGCGAGGGCGGCGTCGAGGCGTTCGGGGTGGAAGGGGCGGTCGGCGGTGAAGGTGAGGCTGCTGATGCCGTATTCCTCGGTTTCGGGGGTGTGGCCGCCCGCCAATTCCTCGTCCCAGCCCTCGAATTGGGCGGCGAGATCGGGGTTGTAGCGGCCGGTGCCGAGGACTTCGGCGAGGTCGACGACGCCGTGTGCGGCGCGCAGGATCCGCGCGCCCGGGTTCAATCGGCAGATCGTGGCCTCTACGGTTCCGACGGCATTCGCGCTCACCAGGTCGGTCTTGTTGAGCACCAGCACGTTCGCGAACTCGACCTGGTCGATCAGCAGGTCGGCGATGGTGCGCGCATCCCCTTCTCCCGCTTGCAGATTCCGCTCGGCCAGGGCATGCCCCTTCACCACTTCGGCGAGGAAGGTGGAGCAGTCCACAACCGTCACCATGGTGTCCAGACGCGCGAGTTCGCCGAGCTGAAAGCCGTCCTCGAACTCCCACTCGAAGGTGGCCGCCACCGGCATCGGCTCGGAGATGCCAGTGGATTCGATGACCAGCTGGTCGAAGCGCCCCTCCCGCGCCAGTTTTCCCACCGATTCGATGAGGTCCTCGCGCAGCGTGCAGCAGATGCAGCCGTTGGTGAGCTCGACCAGTTTCTCCTCGGTGCGGTCCAGGTGCCCCTGCCCCGCGACCAGCGCCGCATCAATGTTCACCTCGCTCATGTCGTTGACGATGACCGCCACCCGGCGGCCTTCCCGGTTGGCCAGGATGTGGTTGAGCAGGGTCGTCTTACCCGCACCGAGGAATCCCGACAGCACGGTCACAGGCAGCGGTCGGTCCGGAGAGATATGGGGTTCGGGATGCCGGTCTGAGGTCATGATATTAATGATAACGGTTTTCATTTATGGTCATTTCCCGGGTCCGCTGCGTCCCAACTAGGGTCTGTGACGTGCAACTCCTACCGCTTGCCCCGAACGGCACCACCCCGGTCCGCGCCCTCACCATCGCGGGCACCGACTCCGGCGGCGGCGCGGGCATCCAGGCCGACTCGCGCACCATGGCCCTGTGCGGTGTGCACGCGTGCGTGGCGGTCGCCGCGGTGACCGTGCAGAACACCGTCGGCGTCAGCGGTTTCCACGAGATTCCGCCGCAGATCGTGGCCGACCAGGTGCGAACCGTGGTCGGCGACATCGGAATCGGCGCGGCCAAGACCGGCATGCTGGCCTCCACCGCCATCATCGAGGCCGTGGCGGCGGTCTGCCGCGAGGTCGGCATCGGACGCCAGGGCAGTATCCCCTTGGTGGTCGATCCGGTCGCCGCCTCCATGCACGGTGACGCCCTGCTGCACGCCGAGGCCCTGGATGCGGTGCGCCACACCCTGATTCCGCTGGCCACCGTGGTCACCCCCAACCTCGACGAGGTCCGTCTGATCACCGGCATCGACGTGATCGACGACGCTTCCGCCCGCAAGGCCGCCGAGGCGCTCATCGCGCTGGGCCCGCAGTGGGCCATCGTCAAGGGCGGCCACCTGCGCACCTCGGAGCAGTCCACCGACCTGCTCTTCGACGGCGACACCTTCCACGAACTCCCCGCCCGGCGCCTGGTCACCGGCAACGATCACGGCGGCGGCGACACTCTGGCCGCGTCCATCTGCTGCGCGCTGGCCCACGGCTACTCGGTCCCCGATGCCGTCGCCTTCGCCAAGGAATGGACCTTCCGCTGCCTGGAAGCGTCGTACGACCTGGGTAAAGGACACGGACCGGTCTCCCCGCTGTGGCGGCTGCATCTCGGACCGAGCTAGCGCGATCACGGCGGGGCCCGCGCGATCTCGATTCGGGGTCGCGCATCGCACGAAATCGACGCCGAGGCAAGCGGCTCCCAGGAACCTCCCAGGCAGGCCGCAGACTGATGTGAGTCTGGTGATCGAGATTGGTCACCATGAACGACACCGTAACCGCCGTGCGGGCGGCGGAACCCGCAGAAGCAGTGACCGCGCCCGTTGTGGACGTGGTCGTTCCGGTCTACAACGAAGAGGTCGACCTCGGCCCCTGCGTGCGCAGACTGCACGCGTTCCTCACGCTGAACTTCCCCTTCACGGCGCGCATCACCATCGCCGACAACGCCTCCACCGACAACACCCTCGAGGTGGCCCGGCAGCTGGCCGACCAGATGGACGGCGTGCGGGTGGTGCACCTGGACCGCAAGGGCCGCGGCCGCGCGTTGCGCGAGGTCTGGCAGGCCTCCGACGCCCAGGTCGTCGCCTACATGGACGTGGACCTGTCCACCGACCTCAACGCGCTGCTACCGCTGGTCGCGCCGCTGGTGTCCGGGCACTCGGACGTCGCCATCGGCACCCGGCTGTCCTCCTCCGCTCGGGTGGTGCGCGGGCCCAAGCGCGAGATCATCTCCCGCTGCTACAACCTGATCCTGCGGGCCTCCCTGCAGGCCAAGTTCTCCGACGCGCAGTGCGGCTTCAAGGCCATGCGCGGCGATGTGGCCAAGCTGGTGCTGCCGCTCGTCGAGGACGGCGAATGGTTCTTCGACACCGAACTGCTGGTGCTGGCCGAGCGCATCGGGCTGCGCATCCACGAGGTTCCGGTGGACTGGATCGACGATCCGGACTCCCGGGTGGACATCATCGACACGGCCCGCAAGGACCTGCTCGGCGTCTGGCGGGTCGGCCGCGCGCTGACCACCGGCCGGCTCCCCATCAACGAGCTGCGTGCCGCCATCGGCCGCGAGCCGCTGGTGGAGGGCGTGCCGCTGGGCATGGTCGGGCAGCTGGTCCGCTTCGGCATCGTCGGCGTCACCTCGACCCTGGCCTACCTGCTGCTCTACGTCCTGCTGCAGGGCGTCACGGGCGCACAGGCCGCCAACTTCCTGGCCCTGCTGGTCACCGCGATCGGCAATACCGCCGCCAACCGCGCCTTCACCTTCGGGGTGCGCGGGTCCAATCAGGCGGTGTCGCACCACTTCCAGGGTCTGCTCATCTTCGGCGTCGGCCTGGCGCTGACCAGTGGTTCGCTCTACACCCTGCACCACTGGGCCCCGGATGCGGCGGTGCACCTGGAGCTGCTGGTACTGGTGATCGCCAACCTGGTCGCCACCCTGCTGCGCTTCGTCGGCCTGCGCTGGGTCTTCCGCGATGCCGGACGGCATCCCGTGCCCGAGGCGGTCCGGTGACCACGATCTTCCCTGCGCCACAGGCGGTTCCGAACGACGGTGTCCGGCTGGTGCGAGTGGGCCTCCCCGGCCGGTGCCACCCCGAACACGGCGCCCTGCCGTACTGGACCACCCCGTCCGACACCCCCACTGATCGAGCTGACCGAGGAGGCGACCGATGACCGCGACTCTGACCGAGCCCCGGCTCGCTCCACCCCCGGCCGAGCCGCCCGCGGCCCGCACCGGCCGCCGGGAGTACCTGGCGCTGGCGGCCCTGCTGATCGGCACCGCCATCGCCTACTTCTGGAACCTGTCCGCCAACGGCTGGGCCAACTCCTTCTACGCGGCTGCCGTGCAGGCGGGTTCGGTGTCGTGGAAGGCCATGTTCTTCGGCTCCTCCGACGCGGCCAACTCCATCACCGTGGACAAGACGCCACTGTCGTTGTGGCCCATGGAGATCTCGGTGCGGATCTTCGGCCTGCACAGCTGGAGCATGTTGCTGCCGCAGGCCCTGCTCGGCGTGGCCTCGGTGGCGCTGCTGTGGGCCATCGTGCGCCGCGGCTTCGGCGCGAGCGCCGGACTGCTGGCCGGCCTGGTGCTGGCGCTGACTCCCATTGCCGCCGTGATGTTCCGGTTCAACAACCCGGACGCCATGCTGGTGTTCCTCATGCTGGCCGCGGCCTGGGCCATGACCCGCGCGGTCGCCGACGGCCGCTGGCGCTGGGTGCTGCTCACCGGCGCGTTCATCGGACTCGGCTTCCTGGCCAAGCAGCTGCAGGTGCTGCTGGTGGTGCCCGCGCTGGCACTGACCTACCTGATCGCGGGCCCGCCCAAGCTGGGCAAGCGCATCGCGCAGCTGTTCGGCGCGGCCGCGGCCATGGTGGCGGGCGCGGGCTGGTGGGTGCTGCTGGCCGAGCTGTGGCCGGCCTCGGATCGCCCGTACTTCGGCGGCTCGCAGCACAATTCGATCATCGAACTCACCCTCGGCTACAACGGCCTGGGCCGTCTCGACGGCAATGAGCGTGGCAGCGTCGGCGGCTTCGGCGGCGGCGACCAGCTGCCGACCGGCGGTGGCGGCATGTGGGGCACGCCGGGCATCGGGCGGCTGTTCGAACCGGCGCAGGCCGGTCAGATCGCATGGCTCATCCCGGCCGCCCTGGTGCTGCTGGTGGCGGGAATCGCCCTGCGCGGCACGCCGACCCGCACCGATCCCCAGCGCGCCACGCTGATCCTGTTCGGCGGCTGGCTGGTGGGCACCGGGCTGGTGTTCAGCCTCATGAAGGGCATCTTCCACCCGTACTACACGGTGGCGCTGGCCCCGGCCGTGGCCGCGCTGATCGGCGCGGGCTCGGTGCTCGCCTGGCGGCACCGCGATCGGCTGTGGGTGCGTCTGGCCGCCGTTCTGGCGATGGGCCTGACCACGGCCACGGCGTGGATCATCCTGTCCCGCAGCACGTCCTTCGTGCCGTGGCTGCGCTGGGTGGTCCTGGTGGGCGGCATTGTCGCCACCGTCCTCCTGCTGATTCGCCTGCCCCGCAAGGCCGGTCTGGCCGTCGCGGCGGCCGCGGTGCTGGTCGGTCTGGCCGGTCCCACCGCCTACGCCGTGGACGGCATCGCTACCGCACACCAGGGGCCGATGCCCTCGGCCGGACCCGCGGTGCGCGGCGGCTGGGGTCCGGGCGGTCCGCGCGGCGGCGACCACGGTATGCCGAACGGCCGCACCGGCAACGGTGGACCGGGTGGCAATGCGGGACCCGGCAATGGCATGCCCGGCGGCCAGCCGGGTGGCGGTCAGCACGGCATGGGCATGAACCACGGTGACACCGTGGCCGGCGGACCCGGTGGAACCGGCGGTGGTCCGGGCGGATTCGGCGGCGGCGCGGGCAACATGATGATGGCGAGCAACCCGAGTGACAAGGTCACGGCGCTGTTGAAGGCCGACGGCTCCGAGTACACCTGGGTGGCGGCGACGGTCAGCTCCAACTCGGCGGCCGGATTCCAGCTGGCGACCCAGCTGCCGGTCATGCCGATCGGTGGCTTCAACGGCAGCGACCCCTCGCCGACACTGTCCCAGTTCCAGGAGTACGTGCAGGTAGGCCGGATCCACTACTTCATCAGCGGCAATCAGATGGGCGGCGACCGCGGCGGCAACGGTGGCAACCAGAGCCAGAGCACGCAGATCACGGCGTGGGTGAAGGAGCACTTCGACTCGCAGGAGGTGGACGGCATCACCCTCTATGACCTGACCTCGCCGAAGACCACCTGACCGGCGGGCTTGCCACCGCCACAACAGGACTGAGCGCTCGTACCCGATGGGGGACGAGCGCTCGGTTCTTTCCGTCGCACGCAAGTGGGTGTGCGACTCGGCCGCGAGTGATCTACCTCGTCGTTAGAATCGATGTGACGGTCGTCACGATCCAGGGAATCCGCCATGAGCACGCCGCATCCCCTCAGCGATGAGCATCGAGAAGCCTTCTGGCGCAGGGCCGGATGGGATCCGTACCTCCCGGATGCAGAGCGCACGGCCATAGAACGCCGCTGGGACGACGAATTCATCTCCATGGCAGAGGTTTTCGGCTTCTGATCGGCGATGCACGGTACTTCCAGACGAAGTTCAGATTGCCGCGGCTGTCGCCGACACCCAGCGAGGACTGACAGATCAGCCGCTTCACCCCGGGACCAGGCCGGCCCGTGGGATGAACCAGGCGGGCCGTCGAGCGGAATCGGGCGAATCAGCGCAGCCCGGCGAAGAATTCGCGAACATCCGTCACCAGCACGTCGGTCGCCTCGTGCGCGGCGTAGTGTCCTGCCGCATCATTGGCGCTGGTCGAGCCCGAGTTCACGTCGTAGGCGTGCCAGCTCACGATGTTCTTGTGATCGCGTTCGGCGAAGGGGCGGATGGACTGGAAATCACCGGCGAACATGGCCAGCGCGGTGGGGACGGTGGTCGGTCCGGTGGGCTGCTCGGTGGCGTGGGCGTCCTCGTAGTAGAAGCGGATGGACGATCCGGCGGTGCCGGTGAGCCAGTAGATGGCCACATTGCCGATCACGAATTCCGCGTCGAGGCTCTCGGGGAAGAGCTGCGAGTTCCAGCCCAGCAGACCCAGCGGCGAGTCCGACAACGCGAAGGCCAGGGTGTGCGGCTGCTGGCTCGACAGCGTATTGAACGCGAACTTGTTGTCGTAGAACCACTGCAGGTGCGCCAGCGCGGCCATGTCCTCCTCGGACAGGCCGGCCATCTCGGCCGGGTCGCCCGACGGGAACGAGAACAGCTGCGTCACATGGACTCCCAGCACGCGATCCGGCGCGATCCGGCCCATTTCCGGCGCGATCATCGAGCCGGCGTCATTGCCGATCGCGCCGAACCGCGTGTAGCCGAGCCGGTCCATGAGCTCCACCCAGGCGCGGGCGGTGCGGTAGCGATTCCAGCCCGTGGAGCGGGTCGGGCCGGAGAATCCGTAGCCCGGCAGCGATGGGATGACCACGTGGAAGGCCGGGGCGCCCGCATCCTCGGGTGCGGTGAGCGGCGCGATGAGATCCACGTACTCGAGGATCGATCCGGGCCAGCCGTGGGTGAGGATCACCGGGGTGGCATCCTCTCGCGCCGACCGCACGTGCAGGAAATGGATGTCCTCGCCCTCGATCTCGGTGGTGAACTGCGGGTAGGCGTTCAGCTTGGATTCCAGTGCCCGCCAGTCGAACTTCTCCAGCCAGTACTGCGCGAGCTCGCGGATGCGCCCGTTCGGGACGCCGTACGCGTCGCCCACGCCCGGCAGCTCGTTCGGCCACAGCGCCTTGCGCAGCCGCTCGGCCAGATCGTCCAGCTGGGTCTGGGGGACGTCGATGCGGAAGGGGCGGATGGCGTTCATCATTCTCTCCTAAATGGAACGGAATGTTTCGTTCTGTTCAAACCATAACGGAACGGATCATTCCGTTCAAGTGGTAGGCTCGGATTCATGTCGAAGACAGCCGAACCCGCAGCTCAGCGCGCCCTACCCGGCCGCAAGGCGCAGGCCGCGCGCAATGACGAACTCATCCTGGCCGCCGCTCGGGACGTGTTCCTGGCCGAACCCAAGGCGCCGATCTCGGCCGTCGCCGAGCGCGCGGGGGTGGGCATCAGCGCGCTGTACCGCCGCTATCCGAGCAAGGAGGAGCTGCTGCGCACCCTCTGCTACGCGGGACTGCGCCGCTACAACGCGGAAGCCGAAGCGGCCCTGGGGAATTCCGACGGCTGGGCGGCGCTGGTCGACTTCCTGCACCGCGTGGTCGACGCCGATGTGCACTCACTGACCGTGCATCTGGCCGGCACCTTCACCCCGGACGAATCGATCCTCCCGGACGTCCAGCGCTCGGCCGAACTCAATGACGAACTCCTGCGCCGGGCCCGGGAATCGGGGCGGCTGCGGCCCGGGGTCACCGTCGCCGACTTCGGCCTGATCCTCGAGGCCTGCGCGACGATTGCGCTGCCCGATCCCGAACGCACCGCCCAGCTGCGCCGCCGGGTCCTGGCCCTGCTGATCGACGGCCTCACCGCCACCGGCGACCTGCCCGGCCCGCCACCGGTTCCGGGCGAATTCGCCCAACGCTGGCAGCGCCGTGACCAGTGAACGGTAGCGTTCGCCGCGGGCGCGCCGGCATTCGTTCCCGAACCATGATGAATTCCGCGGCTCGGCTCCGACTTCCGCAAGAGCACTCGAATCGGAAGGAACTGTCATGAACTGGACACTCGAAGTGGTCATCGTCCCCGTGTCGGACGTGGACCGCGCCAAGGACTTCTACAGCACCAAGCTCGGGTTTCATGTGGACCACGACGTCCGGCCCGCGGAGGGCACGCGGATCTGTCAGCTCACGCCGCCGGGCTCGGGCTGTTCGATCGTCATCGGCGAGGGCGTGGTGCCGAAGATGGAGCCGGGATATCTCAAAGGGCTGCAGCTGGTGGTACCGGATCTGAAGCGCGCCCACGCCGAACTGGTCGAGCGCGGAGTCGAGGTCAGCGACATCCAGGTGCTGCCGGGGCCGCCGTCGGCGGGCGACCCGCTGGACAACAGCGGATTCATCTTCTTCGACGATCCGGACGGCAACAGCTGGGCCGTCCAGCAGATTTCGAGCAGGGCCTGAGGCGACGAGGCCGGGCCGGAACACGATTCGGGGCGAGCGGCTCGAAAGCCGCCCGCCCCGAATCGGATTCGCCGGGCTACCGGATGCGGTCCTAGGACACGACCGGCAGGTACACCTGGTTGCCGGTGGAGGCGAACTCGGCGGACTTCTCCGCCATGCCCGCTTCGATGGCGGCGATATCGGTGAGGCCCTGCTTCTCGGCGTAGTCGCGCACGTCCTGCGAGATGCGCATGGAGCAGAACTTCGGACCGCACATGGAGCAGAAGTGCGCGGTCTTGGCGGGCTCGGCCGGGAGGGTCTCGTCGTGGTACTCGCGGGCGGTGTCGGGGTCCAGCGAGAGGTTGAACTGGTCGGTCCAGCGGAACTCGAAGCGCGCCTTGGACAGTGCGTTGTCGCGGTCCTGGGCGCGCGGGTGCTGCTTGGCCAGGTCAGCGGAGTGGGCGGCGATCTTGTAGGTGATCACGCCGACCTTCACGTCGTCCCGGTTGGGCAGGCCCAGGTGCTCCTTGGGCGTCACGTAGCAGAGCATGGCGGTGCCCGCCTGCGCGATGATTGCCGCGCCGATGGCCGAGGTGATGTGGTCGTAAGCCGGCGCGATATCGGTGGCCAGCGGGCCGAGCGTGTAGAAGGGAGCCTCCTCGCAGAGCTCCTCCTCCAGCTTCACGTTCTCGACGATCTTGTGCATGGGCACGTGGCCCGGGCCCTCGATCATCACCTGCACGCCATGGGATTTCGCGATCTTGGTCAGCTCGCCCAGGGTGCGCAGCTCGGCGAACTGGGCCTCGTCATTGGCGTCCGCGATGGAACCCGGGCGCAGACCGTCACCCAGCGAGAAGGTGATGTCGTACTCGGCCAGGATCTCGCACAGCTCGGCGAAGTTGGTGTACAGGAACGATTCCTGGTGATGCGCCAGGCACCACGCCGCCATGATGGAACCGCCGCGCGACACGATCCCGGTGACCCGCTTGGCGGTCAGCGGCACGTAGCGCAGCAGCACGCCGGCGTGCACCGTCATGTAGTCGACGCCCTGCTCGGCCTGCTCGATCACGGTGTCGCGGTAGATCTCCCAGGTGAGCTTGGTGGGATCGCCGTTCACCTTCTCCAGCGCCTGGTAGATCGGCACGGTGCCGACCGGGACGGGGGAGTTGCGCAGAATCCACTCACGGGTCTCGTGAATGTTCTTGCCGGTGGACAGATCCATGATGGTGTCGGCGCCCCAGCGGGTGGCCCACACCATCTTCTCCACCTCCTCGGCGATGGAGGAGCTCACGGCCGAATTGCCGATGTTCGCATTGATCTTGACCGCGAACTTCTTGCCGATGATCATCGGCTCGGACTCGGGGTGGCGATGGTTGGCCGGGATCACGGCGCGACCGGCGGCCACCTCGTCGCGCACCAGCTCGGGCGCGACGCCCTCGCGCGCCGCGATATAGCGCATCTCGTTGGTGATGATGCCCTGGCGGGCCCAGGCCAGCTGGGTGGGCGGGCCGTCGACCTGCGGCTTGTCCCAGGTGTCGCGGAGCTTGGGCAGCCCCGCCTCGAGATCGATGGTGGCGGTGTCGTCGGTGTACGGACCGGAGGTGTCGTACACGTCGAAGTGCTCGCCATTGGTGAGATTGATGCGCCGCACCGGAACCCGCAGCGTCGTGCCGTCGGCCTCGACCTGTTCGTAGTGCTTGACGCTGCCCTCGATGGGACCGGTTGTCACGGTGTCGACGGGCGCGGAGTTGCTCGGGACATGACTCGATGACATGGTGAATCCTCCCTACGCCGGCATTACCCGGTCAGGTTCATACGGTCGACGGCCCACTAGCCGTCCTCTCAGCCCGCTGGTGCGAGCCCCCGTTGGCATACGTGCTTTTCCGCAGCGACCATACCGCGCTCCATGGCACACACGCTCCGAGACCGCGGAATATACGATTCGGTCTGCTCGGGGGATGGATTCGGCCGGGTGAGGTTCAGCGGGTAGGCGAGTCTCAGCGCTCCTGCGGGCCGATGGGCCAGCCCAGCGCGCCGAACGCGGCGTTCAGCTCGATCTCGGTCTGGGTGGCGAGGGCGTCGAGGCTGCCGAGCATGGTGATCACATCCTCGGTGCGGCAGCCGGACGGGTCGGCCGCGCCGGGCGCGAGGCGGGACTTGATCCAGTTGAAGGCGTCGGCCATGCCGAGGGTGGTCAGGGTCAGGTGCTCGCTGAGGTGATCGCGCTCGTAATAGACCGAAGCACCCCCGTCGCACCACCGCTGGACCATGCGGTCGTTGGTGTACCACGGCACGGCCTCGTCATAGACGCCCTGATAGACCATGGTGGGCGCGGTCGGCGGATTACTGCCCAGCACAGTCGAATCGAAGACCTCCCTGATCTCCGGCAATGCCAGGTAGTCGGCGATCGGGACGGTCAGCATGCGCTGGTAGTCGGTGAACATCAGGTTCAGCACATTGCGCACCAGGCACTGGTTCGCGGTGCGGTCCATGACCGCGCGGCCCTCCGGCGTCAGGTACTTCTCGGTGGTCTCGGCGAACCTGGGGTACGCATTGCGCAGCGAGGCGATACCCACGCCGATGAGGCCGGCGAACATCGAACCGTTGACGTGCAACAGGGATTCGACATCCGAAACCGGCGCGCCCAGGGCGATGCCCTTGATGTTCAGCTCCGGCGCATAGCCCGCCTGCATCTCCGCCGCCCAGCCGCTGCCCATGCCGCCGCCGGAGTAACCCCACAGGGCCACCGGCGTATTCGCGCCGTCCAGGCCCAGCGGCTGGAAGCTCTCGGCGGCACGCACGCTGTCGAGAACCAGATATCCGGGTTCCTCAGCGACCGCGAGATGCCCGTTCAGGCCTTCGTAGTCGGGCACATTGATGGCGTACCCCTGGCTGATGGAGGCCGCGAGCTCCAGGTACTCGACGGTGGAGTGCACGCCCTCCAGTGCGGGTAGCCCGCCGCCCTGCTGCAGCACGTAGGACGGCGCGCACGCGGGCGAGGTGCTGTCGTAGAAGAACTGATGCGAGACCAGCGGCCGACTGTGAGAAGTGTTGGCCCCCTCCGGAATCGCCACCGTGGTGGCCGCGACCGTCGGCTGCCCGGACAGGTCGGTGGTGCGGTACAGCAGTTGCCACGATCGCGCGTGCACCGGCAGCGCGGTGAGCACCGCCAGTTGCACCTCGCGGCTGCGCAGGATCGTGCCCGGATCGGTGGATTCGAACCCGTCGGGCGCTTGGTAGAACGGGTCGATGGTCACCGGGAGTGGTTGCGCGGCAACCGTTCCCGCGGTGGCGCCCCCCAGTAGTACGGCGGAGGCTGTCGTCAGTGCCGTCGTGAGCGCGGCCGCGAGCAGCCGCCTCCCACGCCCGCGATCCCCAGTTGTTGCCACGTCTTGGTTCCCTTCCGCATCGACGTGACAGCGATTACAGCACGGCATCCGATTACCAACAAGATGTCTTTCTGAAACGAGCTTGGCTATCGTCTAGGCATGTCCCGCAGCAAATCTGCCGCGCCGACCGACCGGACCCCCGTGCGGCGTCGCATCCGCGGCCTCGACGCCGACGAGCGCAGCGCCCAGCGCCGCCGTCAGCTGCTCGCCGCCGCCACCGAACTCTTTGCCCGGCAGAGCTATTCGGGCACCTCCATCGAACAGATCTGTCAGCACGCCTACGTCGGCACCAAGGGCTTCTACGACCACTTCGACAGCAAGGAAGCCTGCTACACCGCCCTGCTGGAACAGATCACCAAGGGCATCCAGCAACGGGTGGCCGAGGTGGCCGTGGAAACCGCCGACGCGGACTGGGCCACCCGCCGTGCCACCGTCCTGGCCGCCTTCGTCCACGCCATCGCCGACGACCCCCGCCTGGCCAAGGTCACCTTCGGCGAAGCCGGCGGCATCTCGCCCACCGTCGAAGCCATGCGCCGCTCCAACCGCCGCTGGTCCGCCGAATTCCTGAAACACCAATGGCTGCAGGCCGATCCGCGCGACGACCCGCACCTGTTGGCCCTCGCCCTCGCCACCATCGGCGGCATGTTCGAACTCGTCGCCGACTGGCTGCACCACCACGACGGCGGCGGCGCGCCGGATTCCGTGGACACCCTCGTCGCCGATCTGAACCACTTCGTGGCGGTGGTCGACACGGGCCGGGCCGCGGCTCGCTGAGTGGGGGCGCTCAGCCGCGCGGGCGGCCGGCCAGCATGACCTCGCGCAGGGTATCGCGGAGCCAGACATGGGCGGGATCGGCGTCGTTGCGGGGATGCCAGGCCAAAGCGTATGGCAGCGGCGGGGTTTCGATGGGGAGGTCGAACACGGTGAGACCGAGTTGCTCGGCCATGGGGGCGGCGCAGGCGGGGAGGTTACCGAGCAGATCGCTGTTGCGGAGGAAGAACAGCGAGCCGGTGATGCCGGCGACCGAGGCGGTCACCTCCCGGCGCAGGCCCTGGCGGGCGAGGGCGTCGTCGATCGGACCGGAGCGCCGGCCGCGCCGGGAAGCGACCAGATGGCGGGCGCGCACGTAGTCCTCGAGCCGGATCGTGGTGCCGTGCACCAGCGGATGCCCGCGCCGGGCCACGCCGACCATGCGGTCCTCGAACACCGGCGCGACCTGGATTTCGGGAGCCCGGTCGCCGACGATGCCCATCTCGAGATCGGCCACGCCGTCGCGCAGCATGGGCGCGTCGGTGTGGCCCTCATTGAGGAAGCGCAGCGTGATGCCGGGGGCCTCGGCGGCGGCGCGTTCGACCAGGGCCGGGCCGAATACGGCGGCCATGGCGTAGTGGGCCAGCACGGTGAGATCGCGGTTGACGGTGCGAAGGTCGGTGCTGTGAGCGGCCGAGAAGAGGCGCTGCACCCGCTCGACCAGCTCGCGCACCTCGGGCTCGATGGCCAGCGCGTGCGGGGTCGGAACCATGGCCCGGCCCGCGCGCACCAGGATCGGATCCCCGATGGTCTGCCGGATGCGCCCCAGTGCGCGGCTGACCGCGGGCTCGGAGAGCCGGAGGCGTTCGGCCGCCCCGGTCACGCTGTGCTCGGTGAGCAGGGCGTCCAAGGCGACGAGCAGATTCAGGTCCAGGTCGCGAAGGCCGGTGCTTTGCGTCTGGCGCATGTATTCCATGATAAAGATGCATTTGAGTAATCTGCTCGCCCGCCCTACCGTTGAATTCGTTGCGGTGAACGCGGGCGAAAACTCTGAATGTCTTCGCCGATGACCTTGCACCGCAACATATTTCCGGCCAGGGCCCGGCTCGGAAGGCGTACCGGCACCGCTTCGCAACGTCGTCGAGGTGGCGCCGCTTCCACTTATCCCGATTTCCAGGAGTTCTCGCATGTCCACCGTCGTGTCCGCCGTTCCGGTCGCCGACTCCCGAACCGCCGGACCGCCGCGCGCGGTCCTGCTCGCCCTGTGCGCCTGCGTCATGGTGGCGCAGAGCATGGTGGCCGCCATCAATCTCTCGATTCCCCTGCTCGCCGCGTCGCCGCTGCATCCGAGTTCGTCGCAGCTGCTGTGGGCGGTCGACGCCTATGTGATCGTCTTTGCCGCCCTGCTCATCCCGGCCGGCGCGCTCGGCGACCGGTACGGGCGCAAGGGCGCGCTGCTGGCCGGGCTCGGACTGTTCGCGGCGGGTGCGCTCACCAGCGCGCTGGCTCCGCACGCGGCCGTGCTGATCGCGGGCCGGGCGGTGCCGGGTGCGGGTGCGGCGCTCATCATGCCCGCCACCCTGTCCGTTGTGGTGCAGCTGTGCCCGGACGCCCGCACCCGCGCGAGTGCGCTGGCCGCGTGGACCCTGTCGCTGGGTCTGGGTGGCGCACTGGGCAATATCGGCGGTGGCTTGCTGCAGCAGTATCTGCCGTGGCAGGCCCTGTTCTGGGTGATGGTCCCCGCCGGTCTGGTCTTGCTGGCGGTGGCGGCGGTGGTGACGCCGGAAACCCCACGGCGCGAGGCGGATCAGGATCCACTCGGGGCGGTGCTGCTCATGGCCGGATCGACCGCGGTGCTGTACGGCATCATCGAGGGCCCGTCACACGGCTGGGCCGCGGCGGAAGTGCTGGCCGGATTCGGGCTCGGCGCGGCGCTGCTCGCGGTGCTGGTCCGGCATTCGCTGCGTTCGCCGCATCCGCTCATCGATCCGCGGGTGTTCCGGTCCCGGCGGTTGAGTGTGGCCGTCCTGGGCACGGGCACAACGTTTTTCGGATTGTTCGCGTTGTTCTTCGTGAACTCGCAGTACCTGCAGTACGTGAAGGGCTTCTCGGCGGGCGCGGCGGGACTGGCCATCGTGCCGCTCACCCTCGGCATGATCCTGGTGCCCCGCTTCGCGGTTCGGCTGGAAGCCCGGCTGGGCCCGCTGATTCCGGCCGCGGGCGGGCTGGCCGTCATCGGCGCCGGCCTGCTGGCGGTCGCGACCGCGGACGCGGGCACCCCGTATCCGCTGTACGCGGTCTATCTGGTGGTGCTGTCCGTCGGCATGGGGTTCGCCGCGCCCGTACTGACGCACGGCGTCATGGCGAACCTGCCGGTCGATCGCGCCGGAATGGGCGCCGGATTGAACTCCGCCGCACGGGAATTCGGTGCCGCCATCGGTGTCGCGATGATCGGCACCGTGATGGCCTCACACGCCGGAGACGGCGCCCACCCGATCGCCTTCGCCGACAGCATGGGCGTCGGTCTCGGCGTCATCGGCATCCTGGTGCTGTTCGCCGCCAGTGTGGTCGCCCTCGGCTACCGCCGCGGCTGACTCCTCCTCCAGCCCGATTCGCTTGTGCAGCGCCGCAAGCGGTTTCGGCGCCCACCAGTTGCCGGTCGACATCAGGCGCATGAGGGCCGGGGCCAGCAGGCCGCGAATGATGGTGGCGTCGGAGACCACGGCCAGCGCCAGGCCGATGCCGAACAACTTCATGGGTGCGACCTCGGAGGTGGCCACGGCCAGCAGCACCACCGCCATCAAACCCGCGGCGGCGGTGAAGATCCGGCCGGTGCGGGCCACCCCGAGGGCCACCGAGCGGGTATTGGCCGCCCGGCCGCGATCCGAGGCCAGCCACTCCTCGCGAATCCGGGACAGCAGGAAGACCTCGTAGTCCATCGACATGCCGAAGGCCAGGCAGAACATGAGGATCGGCATGAACAGGTCGATACTGCCGGTCGGGGTGAACCCCAGCAGACCGGACAGGTGGCCCTGCGCGAACACCCAGATCATGGCGCCGAAGGTGGCGGTCAGCGACAGCATGTTCAACAGCAGTGCCTTCACCGGGAGCACCACGCTGCCGGTGAACAGGAACAGCAGGATCAGGGTGATGACGGCGATGAGCGTGGCCGCCAAGGGGATCCGGCTGATGACCGAGTGCATGGTGTCCTCGTTCAGGGCCGCCGCGCCGCCGTACCGCACCTCGCCGGGAGCCGGGACCGCCCGCAGTGCCGCGAGCTGCTGTTTGCCCGCGGCGGAGTAGGGCGCGACCTTCGTGCCGACAGAAAGGTAGGCCCCGTTCGGGCCGGCCATCTGCGGAATACCGGCGGCCACCCGCTTGCCGGTCGGCGGAACGCCGTCGGCGGACGGCGACGCCAGGTAGACGCCCTCGCTGGACAGCACCGCCGCGACGCCGGGCACCTCCGACAGGCTCTTGGCAAACGCGCCGATTTCCGCTGCGCCGCCGTGGAATCCGGGCAGCACGATCACCGTGCTGGATGCCATGTCGGCATGGAAGTCCTGCCGCAGCGCGTCACCCACCTGACGGCTGGACGCGAAGGTGCCGATCACGCGATCGTCCGGGGTGCCGAAATGTGCCTTCAGGAACGGGGATCCGAGCGCCAGCAGCACCGCCGCCGCGATCACCGCGACCGGCAGCGCCCGCCGCATGACCGCGGTCACCAGCCGGTACCAGAAGGTGGTCTCGACCGGCTTGGGCGCGGGCTCGCCGCGACCCAGCAGGCGGCGCGCCGGTTTCCGCAGATCCCAGGCGTTCACCCGATCGCCGAGCAGCACCAGCGCGGCGGGCAGCAACAGCACCGACGCGCCCACGGCTGCGGCGACGACCGCGACACCGGCGTAGGCGAAGGACTTGAAGAACGGCTGCGGGAACACCGCCAGTGCCGCCAGGGCCAGGGCGACGGTCAAGCCGGAGAACACCACGGTGCGGCCCGCGGTCTGCACCGAACGCAGAATGGCCGCCCGGGTATCGCGGCCATTGGCCAGCTCCTCGCGATACCGGCTGACAATGAACAGGCTGTAGTCGATGGCCAGGGCCAGCCCCAGCGCGCTGGTCATGTTCAGCGCGAAGATGGAGACATCCATGACCGTGGTCAGCCCGCGCAGAATGCCCAGCGTCGCGGCGATCGCGAACAGTCCCACGCCGACCGGCAGCAGCGCCGCGACCACGCTGCCGAACACCAGCACCAGCAGCAGCGCCGATACCGGCACCGCGATGGCCTCCGCCAGCAGCAGGTCCTTCTCGACCTGGTGATTGATATCGGCGAAGGAACCGGCCATGCCGCCGACCCGGACCTGCACGCCGTCGCTGTCCCCATTGAGCTGGTTCGCCAGCTCGGCGGCCCGGTTCTGCACCTCTGTGTCGGTTCCGGTGACCGTGGCCATGATGAGCCCGCGCTGCCCGTCCTTGCTCTTCAGCGCGGCGGCCAGGTCGGGCCGGGCGGCGAGGCTGGTCCAATACGACTGCACGCCGGTCACCGTCGGGTCCTGGCTCAGCTCGTCGGTGACGCGCTGCGCCTCGCCGCGCACCTGCGGGCTGTTGACGCCCCCGTCACCGCTGACCATGACGATGAGGTTGGGATTGCCACCGGGGAAGTTCTTGGTGATGAAGTCATTGGCGCGCACGGACTCCAGCGAATCGGTCAGATAGCCGCCGCCGACCATGTGGGATTTCACGGTGGCTCCGAAGCCGCCGCACACGAGCATCAACAGGAGCGCGGCCACCAGGACCGCGCGCGGGCGTGCCATGGCGAACCGGGCAGTACTGGTCAACATTGACGCCACCCTCCGAAGTCTTCAGACGTCCGGAACGGTAACGTTCCTGACCTACCGGTCGGTAGGGTCAGTGATGATGTTCATGGTGATGCGTTTCGGCTATCACTCGGCCTTCGCGATGCGCCCGCGCACCTCACCCAACTCCAGGTGACCACCCCCGATGGCGGGTGCGGTGGCCGTGATGACCACCTCGTCGCCGTCCTGCAGGAAGGTCCGCTGAACCCCGTTCAACTCGATCGGTTCGGTACCGCCCCAGCTCATTTCCATCAGCGACCCGCGCTCGCCACGATCGGCCCCCGAGATGGTGCCGGAGGCGAACAGGTCGCCGGTGCGGGTCGACGCGCCGTTGACCGTCAGATGCGCGAGCATCTGCGGCCCCGACCAATACATACGCCGGAACGGGGGAGTGGAGATCACCTGGCCGTTCCACTCGACGGTCAGCGTGATGTCCAGTCCCCAGGACGTGTCGTCCCGCAGATATGGCAACGGCGCCGGATGCTGGGGCGGCAGCGGAATCCGCGCGGCGGCCAGCGCGTCGAGTGGAGTCACGAACGCCGACAGGCTGGTCGCGAAGGACTTGCCGAGGAACGGGCCCAGCGGTTGCCCCTCCCAGGCCTGGATATCCCGGGCCGACCAGTCGTTCACCAGCGCCACCCCGAAGACGTGCTCGGCGAACTCGCCGGTCCCGATGGGCGTACCGAGCCGCGAGCCCGCGCCCACCACGAACCCCAGTTCGGCCTCGATATCGAGGCGGCGGCTCGGCCCGAAATCCGGTGTGCCGGAATCGGTCCGGCGCTGTCCGTGCGGCCGGACGACATGCGTGCCCGACACCACCACGGTGCCCGCGCGCCCGTGATATCCCACCGGCAGGTGCCGCCAATTCGGCAGCAGTGGTTCACCGGCCGGCCGCAGCATCCGGCCCATGGCGGTGGCGTGATCGAGGCTGGCGTAGAAGTCGACGTAGTCGCCGATCTCCACCGGCAGGTCCAGCCGCACCGCCCGCACCGAATGCACCGCCGCCGCGGGCAGATCCGCGTCGGCCGCCGCGCGCACCCGCTCGCGCACCTCCCGCCAGCACTGCGGGCCCTGGGTCATGAAGGCGTTCAGGCTGGGCTGCGCGAACATCGGATCATCCAGCGCCACCGCCAGATCGATGATCGAATCGCCCAGCCGCGCCCCGACCCGCGGGTCCCCGCCCAGCGGGCGGAACACGCAGTACGGCAGGTGTTCCGGACCGAATCCGGAGCCCGCGGGCACCTCGATCCGCACCCGGCTGCTCATTTCCCCACCACCCGATCCCATGTCACCAACCCCTGCACCGTCGCACCACTCGGACTCAGATCCACTCGGACGGCCCTCGCCCCGACCAGGTCCAGGCATACCGCGCGTCCTCGCACGCCAGTGCGCCCTCACCCAGCTGCAGCGGGTGGAAGGTGTCCACCATGACCGCCAGCTCGTCGAAGAAATCGATGCCGATGCTGCGCTCGTAGGCCCCCGGCTGCGGCCCGTGCGCATACCCGCCCGGATGCACCGACACCGAGCCCTGCCCGATCCCGGATCCCTTGCGCGCCTCGTAGTTTCCGCCGCAGTAGAAGAGGATCTCGTCGGAGTCCACATTCGAGTGGTAGTAGGGGACCGGTATCGACAGCGGGTGATAGTCCACCTTGCGCGGCACGAAATTGCAGATCACGAAGTTCTGCCCCTCGAAGGCCTGATGCACCGGCGGCGGCTGATGCACGCGGCCGGTGATCGGTTCGAAGTCGGCGATATCGAAGGTGAACGGGTACAGGCAGCCGTCCCAGCCCACCACATCGAAGGGGTGGGTGGCGTACACCATGCTGGTGCCGACGATCTCACCGGCGGGACGGTGCTTGACCAGCACCTCCACGTCCTCGCCGTCGACCTGCATCAACTCTGTGGGCCCGTGCAGATCCCGCTCGCAGTAGGGCGAGTTCTCCAGGAACTGGCCGTATTTCGAGAGATACCGCTTGGGCGGAGTGATGTGGCCGGTGCCCTCGATGACATAGGCGCGCAAGGGTTCGGGGCCATCGGGAATCCAGCGGTGCGTGGTGGCGCGCGGCAGCAGCACCTGATGCCCCTGCCGCACCGGCAGGGCCCCGAAGACGGTTTCCACCCGCCCCGAACCGGATTCGATGTAGACGAGTTCGTCGCCGACGGCATTGCGGTACAGCGCCGATTCCCGCAGCGCCGCCACGTAGGAGATGCGCACATCGGCATTGCCCAGCAGCAGCCGCCGCCCGGTCACCACATCGCTGTCGGCCGGCTTGTCGCCCAGGAACAGTTCGTGCAGCTTCAGATGCCGGTGCCGCAGTGGATGATTCGGGTACAGCCGCTGCTCGGGCAGTATCCACACCGACGAATCCACAATGGCCGGAGGCAATCCCCGGTGATAGAGCAGCGAGGAATCACCGGAGAAGCCCTCTTCGCCCATCAGCTCTTCGTAATAGAGCGTGCCCCGCTCGTCCCGATGCTGCGTGTGCCGCTTGGGCGGCACCGAACCAACCTGCCGATAGAACGTCATGGCGGCCTCCCGCTGACCGATGGTCCCTTTCCCATCGTAGCCACCGGATAACGGCAGGACCCCGGATTCTCAAGCGTGGCGCAGGGCCCGATACACCGCCGCGCCGACGAACTCGCCCAGTGTGTCGGGGGTCCACTCGCCCGGATCGGTGAGCAGGGTGCGCACCGCGCCCTCACCGGCCGAGACCCACAGCTCAACCAGGGCCGGCAGCTTGCGTTCGGCCTGCGCGGTGCCCCAGGCCTTCAGGGTCGGGCGCAACCGGCGGGTGCAGCGCTCCACGGCCAGCAGCCGGCCCTTGCCGAACGAATCCGCCACGGCCGGATCGGGATTGCCGTACAGCAGGCGCCAGGTGTCGGGCCGCTGGGACACCGTGTGCAGCAGGGCGCGGAAGCCCTCCACGAAGACCGCCTCGTCGGCTTCGACCCGGCGGCGCGGCAGCGTGTCCATGACGCCCTGCACCAGATAGTCCTCCTCGCGGCGGATGAGCGCCTCGAGGAGCTCCACGCGATCGGCGAAGCAGGCGTAGACGACGGGTCGGGTGACCTTCATGCGGTCGGCCACGGCGGCGATGGTCACCGCCGCGATGCCGTCGGCGACGGCGATCTCGAGGGCGGTGTCGAGGACCTGCGGGCGACGCCGTTCGGGACCCAGATGCCGCGCGCGCTGGCGTGGTCGTATCGCCGAATCGATGCCCATGCGCACCGACGATAGCAGTGCGCGCGGGGTGGGGACCCGCTGGTCCGAGCCGGTAACAAGATCGTTTCCTACAGCAGTGCACAAAAATGCTACATTCACGAAGGAAACCACCCGGAGGAGCCGAGGACGCCCCCGGCCGGAGGAGGCGAATCCCGATGAGCCAGACCCTGTTCAATCCGAAGACCTGCGAATTCGCCGAATTCGACGACGAGACCAGGCGGCTGCTGCGTGCCACCGTCGACTACTTCGAAACCTTCGGCAAGACCAGGCTGCTGGCCGAAAGCCGGGACCGGGTCTGGTACGCGGATTTCCTGGACTTCATCAAGCGCGAACGGATCTTCGCGACCTTCCTGACCCCGGCGGCACTGGCCGGCGGCGACCCGAACAAGCGCTGGGACACCGCCCGCATCGCCATGATGAGCAAGATCCTCGGCTTCTACGGCATGCAGTACTGGTACGTGTGGCAGGTCACCATCCTCGGCCTCGGCCCGACCTGGCAGAGCGCCAATGCCGAGGCCAAGGCCCGTGCCGCCGCGCTGCTGGAATCCGGCGAGATCTTCGCCTTCGGCCTCTCCGAGAAGGAGCACGGCGCCGACATCTACTCCACCGACATGGTGCTGGAACCGAAACCGGGCGGCGGCTACACCGCCACCGGAAGCAAGCACTACATCGGCAACGGCAATCTCGCTGGCATGGTGTCGGTCTTCGGCCGCCGCGCCGACAAGCCGATCATCGACTCGTCGGACTTCCTGCGGAAGATGGCCGACGAGGAGTACTCGGGCTATCTGTTCTTCGCCGCCGACTCCCGGCACAAGAACTACAAGCTGCGCAAGAACGTCGTCGACTCCCAGATGTACGTCGCCGCTTTCGATCTCGACCGGTACCCGGTCGCCGAATCCGACATCCTGCACACCGGGCGCGCGGCCTTCGACGCCGCCATGAACACCGTCAACGTCGGCAAGTTCAATCTCGGCTTCGGTGCGGTCGGCGCGTGTGAGCACGCCATGTTCGAGGCGGTCGGCCACGCGTACAACCGAATCCTGTTCGGGCACCGGGTGACCGAGTTCCCGCAGGTGAAATCGCTATTGGCGGACAGCTACGCCCGCCTGATCGGCATGAAGCTCTACAGCGAGCGGGCCATCGACTACCTGCGTTCGGCCAATGAGAACGACCGGCGCTACCTGCTTTTCAACGCCATCGAGAAGATGTCGGTCACCCGGCACGGCCAGCGGCTGTACGAGGACCTCGCCGACGTCATCGCGGCGCGCGGCTTCGAGAACGACATGTACTTCCCGATGGCCATGGTCGGCATGTTCGGCCTGCCGCGGCTCGAGGGCACCGTCCATGTGAACATGGCCCTGTCGCTGAAGTTCATGCCCAACTTCATGTTCCACCCCGCCGACGCCGGACTCGCCGCGCTGCGCTACCTGCCGGGCGCGGGCGTCGCGCCCCAGGGCGCGGTGCGCGCGGTGTCCGCCGCGCTGAGCTGGACCAGCCGTCGTGCCGGCGGCCCGGCCGCCAAGGCGGTGCCCGCGCTGAAGAGCGAATTCGCCCGGGCCGCACACGCTCTCGTGCCCACCCGCCGCGACGCCGCCGACGACGAATTCCTGTTCCGCCAGGGCCCGAGCAGCGGCCTCGGGAAGATCCGCTTCACCGACTGGCGACCGGTCTTCGAGAAGTTCGCCCACATCCCGAATGTCGCGGTCTTCCTGGAACAGGCCCTCGCCTTCCAAACCCTGCTCGCCGCCGCCACCCCGACCGCCGCGCAGCAGCAGGACGTCGACTTCCTCTTCGCCCTCGGCGAGCTGTTCACCACGCTCCCGTACGCCCAGCTCATCCTCGAACAGGCCGAGATCGCCGGCGCCGACGAGTCGGTGCTCGACCAGCTCTTCGACCTGTTCGTCCGCGAGTTCTCCAAGCACGCCCTGACCCTGCACACCAAGCCGACCGCTACCAAGGCCCAGCAGATCCGCGCCCTGGATCTGGTCCGCCGCCCGATCGCCGACCGGTCCCGCTTCGACCGCGTATCGGCTCAGGTCGAAGCCCTGGCCGGGGTCTACGAAATGAATCCCTGACGTTGTTCCCCGCGGCCCGGCCGGCCCGGGCCGCACCTGTCACATTCGCCGGCCGTCCGCTCGGGGAGCACATGCGAGCCCGGGTTCCCGTGAATCGCGCGACCGTCACTCCGCAGCAGGCCAAGGAGCTGTACGGCCGCGGGGCCCGGTCCTGTGCATAACGGCGGGGTTAACTTTTTGGGATTTTTCCCGGTCGAACGGGGCTTTCCGGGTAAAGAGGCGTACCTACGCTTGCGTAACAGGACAGGCGTACGGCAACCTCGCCTTGATCTTCGAGACGCTCGACCAGATCTTTCGATATCGCGCGACCAGTTCAGACTCAGCCGAGGAGGCCCTTCCGTGTCCCACTACAAGGCGAACCTACGAGACATCGAGTTCAACTTGTTCGAAGTACTGGGTATCGGGGAACTGCTGGACCAGGGCGCCTACGGCGATCTGGACGCCGACACCGCGCGGGAGATGCTCGCCGAGGCGAAGCGCCTGGCGGAGGGGCCGATCGCGGAATCGTTCGTCGAGGCCGATCGCAACCCGGTCGAGTTCATTCCGGACCAGCACACCATCACCGTGCCGGAATTGCTGAAGAAGACCGTGGCCGCGGTCAACGAGGCCGGATACTCCGGTCTGGGCATGGCCGAGGAGATGGGTGGCGTGCCCGCCCCCAACGCCCTCATCTGGGGCATCCAGGAAATGCTGGTCGCCGCGAACAACTCGGCCTCGTTCTTCAACATGGGTCCGCTCATGCACAAGGTGCTCTTCGACGAGGGCACCGAGCAGCAGCAGAAGTGGGCCACCCACGCGTGGGAGAACCGCTGGGGCGGCACCATGGTGCTCACCGAGCCGGACGCCGGCTCCGATGTCGGCATGGGCCGCACCAAGGCGATCCAGCAGGCCGACGGCACCTGGCACATCGAGGGCGTGAAGCGCTTCATCTCCGGTGGCGACGTGGGCGACACCGCCGACAACATCTTCCACCTGGTGCTGGCCCGCCCCGAGGGCGCCGGCCCGGGCACCAAGGGCCTGTCGCTGTTCGTGGTGCCGCGCTTCCTGTTCGACACCGAGACCATGGAACTCGGCGCCAAGAACGGCGCGCTGGTCACCGGCGTCGAGCACAAGATGGGCATCAAGTCCTCGCCCACCTGCGAGATCACCTTCGGCGGCGACATTCCGGCAGTCGGCTACCTGGTCGGTGACAAGCACAACGGCATCGCGCAGATGTTCAAGGTCATCGAGAACGCGCGAATGATGGTGGGTACCAAGGCCACCGGCGCGCTGTCCACCGGGTACCTGAACGCCCTGGAGTACGCCAAGCAGCGCGTGCAGGGCGCGGATCTGACCCAGATGGCCGACAAGAGCGCGCCGCGCGTCACCATCACCCACCACCCGGACGTGCGTCGTTCGCTGGCCACCCAGAAGGCGTACGCCGAGGGTCTGCGCGGGCTGTACATGTACTGCGCCTCGTACCAGAACGCCGATGTGGCGCAGGCCAATTACGGGGTGGACGCCGAGCTGGCGGAGAAGGTCAACGACCTGCTGCTGCCGATCGTCAAGGGCTGCGGCTCGGACCGGGCGTACGAGAGCCTGACCGAATCGCTGCAGACCCTGGGTGGTTCCGGCTACCTGCAGGACTACCCGATCGAGCAGTACATCCGCGACTGCAAGATCGACTCGCTGTACGAGGGCACCACCGCCATCCAGGCGCAGGACTTCTTCTTCCGCAAGATCATTCGCGACAAGGGCGTGGCGCTCGCGCACGTCGCGGGCCTGATTCAGCGGTTCGTCGACGGCGGCCCGGACCAGTTCAAGATCGAGCGCGGGCTGCTCGGCGCGGCGCTGGCCGACGTGCAGGCCATGGCGGCCACCCTCACCGGCTACCTGATGGCCGCGCAGCAGCAGATCGACGAGATCTACAAGGTCGGTCTGGGTTCGGTCCGATTCCTGTACGCCGTGGGCGATCTCGTCATCTCCTGGCGACTGCTGGAGCAGGCCGCCATCGCCCAGGCGGCGCTGGACGCCGGTGCGGCCGACAAGGACAAGAACTTCTACACCGGCAAGGTCGGCGTGGCGTCCTGGTTCGCGAAGAACAAGCTGCCGCTCATCAGCGGCGTGCGCTCGGTGATCGAGAACCTCGACAACGACATCATGAAGCTGGACGAGGCCGCTTTCTGACCCACCCGCATCCCCCGGCCCCGCACCTGTTCGGTGCGGGGCCGGTTTGCTTCACGCCACCCGGCTCGCGGGTCCCCGTTCGGCGGGATCGCGACGTCGGTGCCGACCGCCCGCGGCGGTAGCAGCCACGGGGATGGGGAGCACGATGGTCGGTGCGTCCAGCACGGCGTGCAGGTGGGCGCTGAAGGCGTCGAGGCTGCCGTAGCGCGTGAGGATCTCGTCGAGTACCTGGTGCGCACTCGAGCCTGTCGGATTGTTCATCTCGCCCCTCCGAGGTCCGCCACCGGCCGGGGCCGGGTTTTGACCGGCATTCTGCACGAGATATTCGAACGCGTAGCTACTTTGAGGATAACTGTGACCTTCCGTGCCTAGAGCACTCTCGATTCGTGCCATCGGCGTGTATCTGGGCCGCTCCAGCGCCAGATTGCCCTACTGTCCGGTACGGGTGACCGGAGTGGGAACGGTGGCGGGGCTCGGGAGTGGTTATCTCGCCGCACCCCCGATTCGGATCACTCTGCCGGGGCCGTCCCCGGACGGTCCCGGAACGCGGTGCCCACGTTTCCTCAAACCCGGGTGGTGCACCGTGCGTGGAAAGTCGCTCGACGGCCGGGTGGATCAGCCCGCAGGCTCCCCGATCCACCCGGCCCCGAACGAGTTCCTGTGTGTCTTGTCGGCGAGGCGCGACTCGCCGACGTGACACGCACATTCGATGTGTGACGGCGCCGTGAAGTGTCGTCCCCAGCGGGTACAACTACGGCATGGTCTTCCCGGTTACGTTCGGCTGGATCCAGATGCTGCTGCTGGTACTCGGCATCGCGGCGATCGGATTGCTCGTCACGGCTGTTCTGAAGGCGCGCAAGGTCGGATGGCGGGCGCTGGCCGGCCGGGGCGCGGGTGCGGCCGGGCTGGTGCTCGTCGCGGTCGTGATCCTGTGGATCACCACGCTGCTGCAGACCTTCCTCGGGCTCACCGGGGAGGTGAAGGCGGCGCACATCGAGGCCAAACCCGTTGCGGGGCAAGAGCACATGATGAACGTGGAGCTGACCCTCTACGGCGACAAGGGCCACGGCGACCAGCACCAGACCTATCAGGTCGAGGGCGACCTGTGGGTACTGCAGGCCAATATCGTGGAACTCGAACCGTGGGTGAACGCGCTCGGCTTCAACTCCGGGTACAAGGTGACCCGGCTCTACGGCCAGCGGCTGGACGGCATCGCCACCAGGCAGAATCAGATCTTCCTCAATGGCAGCGACGCCGACTTCTTCCAGGACATGAAGAATCAGTCCTGGTACACAAGGCCTTTCGTGCGCTCGGCCTACGGCAACGCGGTCATCGCGGCCGCGGGCAGCTACGACGTCTTCATCTCCCGCGACGCCATCAAGAGCCGGTCCGTCTAGTCGGCGAGTTCGGCCACCACGGGCGCATGATCGCTGGCGCCCTTGCCCTTTCGCTCCTCGCGGTCCACGTTCGCCTCGGTGACCCGGGCCGACAGGGCGGGGGAGCCGAGGATGAAATCGATGCGCATGCCCTCCTTCCGGGGGAAGCGCAGCTGCGTGTAGTCCCAGTAGGTGTAGACGCCCGGGCCCAGGTGGAAGGGCCGCATCACGTCACTGAAGCCCACCTCGCCGAAGGCGTCGAAGGCGTCGCGTTCCCGGTCGGACACATGCGTCTTGCCCTCGAAGAATTCCGGCGACCACACATCCAGATCGGTCGGCGCGATATTCCAGTCACCCACCAGCGCGATCTGCGCGTCCGGATCCTCCGACAGCCACTTGCTGCCCGCACTGCGCAGGGCGGCAAGCCATTCCAGCTTGTAGGTGTAGTGCGGATCGTCCAGGGCGCGGCCATTGGGCACGTACAGGCTCCACACCCGCACCCCGCCGCAGGTCGCGCCGATCGCGCGGGACTCCACCACCGGCGCGCTGAGCAGCGATTGCCCGGCGTCCTTGTCGAATCCGGGCTGATTCGGGAAGCCGATCTCGACATCCTCGATCCCGACCCGGGAGGCGATGGCCACGCCGTTCCACTGGCTGTAGCCGACGTGCGCGACCTCGTACCCGGCCGCCTCGAAGGCCTCGAACGGGAACTGCTCGTCCTTGCACTTGGTTTCCTGCATGGCCAGCACGTCGATATCGGCGCGGTCCAGCCACGCCAGCACCCGATCCTGCCGGGTACGAATCGAATTCACGTTCCAGGTAGCGATGCGCACGAGTGGTGAACCTTTCAGAACTAGTGTCTTGCGAAAGCGAGTGGCACGCAATCAGGGCGCGGAGTACCGGTAGCGGTGGTGTTCGACGAACCCCATCTCCTGGTACAGCGCCAGCGCCGCGTCATTCTCGTCCGACACCTGCACATACGCGTGCGTGGCCCCGTGTGACTGCCCCCAGCGGATCATCTCCGCGCACACCAGCGCGCCCAGCCCGTGCCGCCGATGCCCGTTCGCCACCGCGACGCAGGTCAGCCCCGCCCAGCAGCGGCCGTCCGGGGCCGTGGTGACCGCGACCCGGCCGATGGCCAGCGGCGACTGCAACCCCAGCGTGGCGAAGGCGACCTGACCGTCGCGCACCGCCGTCAGCACCTCCACCACCGGGGTCGACCCGAGTTCGGCGTCCCCGCCGCGATGCCGGTGCATGGACAGCCAGGCCCCGTCCGGATCCGCGGTGAAGCGCACCATCGGCGGTCCGGACGGCAGCGCCATGGTCTCGATATCGACCGCCAGCACCTGGGTTTCGTTCCAGCTGCGCCAGTCCGCGGGCAGGGTGGCCAGCCGGTCGGGCAGCTGGAACTGTGCGGGCAGGCCGTGCGCGGTGTACCACTCGGCGATCCGATGCAGGGTCTCGGTGTCCATCAGGGCGGGTCCGTCCGTACCGCCCAGCGGCACAGCGGAATTCGCGCGATTGGTGTACCCGTCGCCGGCGCGCAGCAGCCAGCCGCCGATCCAGGACCGCCGCAGGCCCGGCCAGCCGTCGGCCGCGGCCGCCTCCAGGGCGCGGATCTCGCTGGTCCGAATGGGCCTGGGCCCGAGCGGTTTCCAAGCCACCACCCGATCCCAGGCGATCGACACGACCTGGCCGTCGGCGGTGCGCACGGTCAGCGGATCGGTCTCGGTGAGTTCACCGATCACATCCGTCAGCGGTTGCGGATAGCCCGCGGGCAGGCGGTAGCGAACCACCACCCGCTTACCGATCGGCGGGAGTTCGGAATCGGCCATACCCGATCAGTCGTCGAGATCGTCGTCGTCGTGTCCGAAGGGATCCGGCACGGTGCCCGGCACCCAGCTCAAACCCGGCTTGCCCCAGCCGTTTCGTTTGATGGACTTCTTGGCGGCCCGGGCATTGCGCCCGATCAGCACGTCGACATAGAGGAAGCCGTCCAGGTGCCCGGTCTCGTGCTGCAGCATGCGGGCGAAGAACCCGCGCCCCTCGATCTCGACCTGTTCGCCGTGCTCGTCGGTGCCGGTGACCTTCGCCCAGTCGGCGCGGCCGGTGGGGAACTGCTCGCCGGGTACCGACAGGCAGCCCTCCTCGTCATCATCGGGATCCGGCATGGACTCCGGGATCTCCGAGGTCTGCAGCACGGGATTCACGACGCAGCCGCGGCGGCGGACCATCTTCGCGCCGTCGGTGTCGTCCGGGCAGTCGTACACGAAGATGCGCGGCGAGACCTCGTCCTCGTCCTTGATGATGACCTGATTGGCGGCCAGGCCCACGCCATTGGCGGCGTCCATGGTCTCGTACATGTCCGCGATCAGCTCGGCCAGCTCCTCCGGGGTCTGCGTGACCGGAGTGGTCGCGCGGTGCAGAACCGGGTCGCCGACAATGCGAATCGGGAGAATAGCCATGCTGAGCAGCCTACTGGGTGGTTGCCGGGCTGCTCGAGGTGCCTGTTGCCGCCGTCCTGGGGCAGACTGACCTCGCATACTGGACGGACCCGGACCACGGCGACACGCCGAGGGGGCGTCACAGAACACGCCGATCGGTACGCATCGGGACGACTCCGCCGCGTGGTTGAATGATCGGCGACGCACAAGCACCATATTCGTCTGGTGACCACTCGGCGAGGGAGCACTATGGACAGCGCAGCGGCACGCGACATCCCCGCAAGCGAGGACGGCCCTTCCGGCGAGGATGGCGCACACGGGCTTTCCCGCCGCGAGCTCGACATTCTCGACTTCGAACGCAAGTGGTGGAAGTACGCCGGTGCGAAGGAAGAAGCCATCCGTGAGCTCTTCGACCTCTCACCCACCCGCTACTACCAGGTCCTGAACGCGGTCGTCGACAAGCCGGAGGCGCTGGCCGCCGACCCCATGCTGGTCAAACGCCTGCGCCGGCTGCGCGCCAGCCGTCAGAAGACCAGGGCCGCACGTCGTCTCGGTTTCCAGGTGTGAACCACACCCAGAATGTGAAGCAGCTTCCACAACCGCGTGCGTACGCGCTTGATCCCGCGCGGGCGCCCCATCACCCATTAGGCTCGACGCCGTGAGCAATCCGAATTCGCCGGCCGGCGGCCCGCCGCTGCGGGCCCTGGCGATGGTCCTGATCGCGCTGGCCATCGTGTTCGCCGGGCTGGGCGCGATGTCGCTGTCGAGTTCGGACTCCTCGAGCAGTAGCGCCGACTCGACCTCGCAGTCGAGCACCGTCGCGGCCACCACCACTGCGGCACAGCAGAATTCGGCCCAGGCCACCACCACCCCACCGGTCGCGCCCACCACCACCGCGGCGCTGCCCACGACCACTACCGCGACCACCACCGCGGCCGCGGGCGTCGACAAGACCCTTCCCGTACGGGTTTACAACAACGGCACCGTGCCCGGCCTGGCCAAGAAGACCGGCGACCAGCTCACCTCCGACGGGTACAACGTCACCGAGGTGGGCAACTACGCGAACGGCGTCGTACCGAAAACCACCGTGTACTACGGCAATTCGCCCAAGGAGCAGGCGCTGGCCCAGGCCATCGCCGCGCAACTGGGCTGCTCGGCCGAACCCCGATTCCCCGGAATCTCGGACTCGCCCACCGGCGTCATCGTCATCGTCACCGGTAACTGAATCGCTGTCGACAAGGCACTGAATCGGCTGTCGACAAGGCACTGAATCGCTGTCGACAAGGCACTGAATCGCAGTTGGTAAGGCACTGTCGGGTCGCTCGAAAGAAACCGTGCGGCCCCTCCACGGCACACACGCACGTCTCTGGCATCATCTTGTCCGGTACGAAGTATGTCCACCCTGCTTTCCCGATAAACTCGGACTCGTAAAGGAGTTCCCCGATGGCCTCGTCCACAACTCGTCGCCCGTCCTGGTGGACTGTTGCTCCGGTGCTCGCGGTCGCAGCCCTCGGACTCGCCGCCTGCTCCAACAGTCAGGAGTCGAGCGACGTCAAGGGAACGACCCCGCCGGTGTTCACCAGCTCGCAGGCCCCCGCCGGCACGCAGGGGACCGAGGGCGGCAATGCTCCGGAGGACTCGTCCAGCGTCACGTTGAAGGACCCCAGCGGCGGCACCGTCGGGACCGCCACCATCGCGAAGGTGGGCAACCACCTCCAGATCACCGTCGAGGCGCACGGGCTGAAGCCCGGCTTCCACGGCCTGCACGTCCACCAGGTCGGCAAGTGCGAGCCGAACTCCACCGCACCGGCGGGCGGCGCCCCCGGCGATTTCCTCTCCGCCGGTGGCCACCTGCAGGTCGGCGAACAGAACACTCACCCGGCCAGCGGTGATCTGACCTCGCTCGAGGTGCTCAAGGACGGCACCGCCAAGCTGGTCACCACCACCGACGCCTTCACCCTGGACGAGGTCAAGGGCAAGGCGCTGATCATCCACGCCGGCGCCGACAACTTCGGCAACATTCCCACCCGGTACGCGCCCGCACCGGATGCGGACACCCTCGCGACCGGCGACGCGGGTGCACGGGTCGCCTGCGGCGTCGTCGCCTGAACCCTCTCGAGGTGAGCCATGGCCGGGGCAGGCAGAACGAAGGTCCCCTTCAACTCATCGCCCCGGCACACGCTCGGCGTGGAATGGGAGGTCGCGCTCGTCGACAAGCGCACGCGCGACCTGTCCAACACCGCCGCAGCGGTTTTCGAAGCCTGCGGTGATCTGCGCGCCTGGGACGGCACCCCGCAGATCACCAAGGAACTGCTGAAGAACACCGTCGAACTCGTCTCCGGCAAGCACGACACCGTGAGCGAGGTGGTCGACGAACTGCGCGCCACCCAGGACGTCGTGCGCCGCGCCGCCGACCAGGTCGGCGTCGACCTGTTCTGCGCCGGCACCCATCCCTTCGCGCAGTGGTCCACCCAACAGCTCACGCGCAGTGCGCATTACGACGAACTCATCGAGCGCACCCAGTGGTGGGGCCGCCAGATGCTCATCTGGGGCGTGCACGTGCACGTCGGAATCTCCCACCCGGACAAGGTCTTCCCCATTCTCAACGGGCTGCTGCCGTCCTATCCGCATCTGCTGGCGCTGTCGGCCTCCTCGCCCATGTGGGCGGGCGTCGACACCGGATACGCCAGCAACCGGGCGCTCATGTTCCAGCAGCTGCCCACCGCCGGACTGCCCTTCCAGTTCGAGAACTGGGACCAGTTCGAGGGTTTCGTGCACGACCAGATGAAAACCGGTGTGATCGAACAACTCGGCGGCATGCACTGGGACATCCGGCCCGCGCCCAAGTGGGGCACCATCGAGGTCCGCGTCTGCGACGGCACCCCCACCAAGGCCGAACTGGCGGCCATCGTGGCGCTGATCCACTGCCTGGTGGTGGATCTCGACCGCCGGGTGGAATCCGGCGAGACCATGCCGGCCATCCTGCCGCCCTGGCATGTGCAGGAAAACAAGTGGCGCGCAGCGCGGTACGGGCTCGACGCCATCGTCATCACCGACGCCGACAGCAATGAGCGACTGGTCACCGACGACCTGATGGAACTGCTCAACCGGCTGGAGCCGACCGCCAAGAGCCTCGGCTGCGAGAACGAGCTCGCCATGGTCGCCGACATCCCGAAGAAGGGCGCGTCCTATCAGCGTCAGCGCCGGGTGGCCGCGACCGCGCACGGCGATCTGGTCGCGGTCGTCGATTCGCTGGTCCACGAACTCGAGTACTGAGGTCCACGAACTCGCGCATCGCGGAACCGTCTTGCACGGTTGTGATTTCGATTACGACCGGATACGTACGGTGTACGCGTGGCCAGGAGTGATACCGCGCTGACCGGGGCCTGTTCATCTGGTGAGATGGGCGGCGTTCAACTACTCACCGAGCTGGCGTTCATGCGGCGTTTACTATGGCTGGATGCTGCTCGACGATCCGTACTCCCGAATCGGCGGCGAGACACGCCGAACCGGGTTACGGATGTTGTCGCCGCGCGCCGGTCTGACGGCCGCGCTGTCGGTGGGGGCGGCGCTGCTCATCGTCCTGCAGATCGTGGCCTCGCACCACCACTTCACCGGCCCGCTGGAAAGCATCTGGGCCGACTTCGCGGGCAATGCCAAATCCTTCACCGTGCCGTGGGCCGGGCTCGGGCTCGCGCTCATCGGGCTGAGCTGGCGGCGGCGCTTCCTGGCGGTCGGCGCGGCGCTCGGCATCGACCTTGTGTACCAAGCGATTCGGACGCTGTCCGGTGGACCACTGGCCATGGGCAACGGCCCGGTCCTCGTGCTGCTCGCCCTCATCGGGCTCGCATGCTGGAAGTGGCAGGGCAAGGATCGCACCAATGCGCTGCACGCCGCCGCGCTCGGCATCCTGCTGGTGCTGTCCAGCAAGGTCGCCGATGTCTGGCTGGGCATCACCGTGCTGGCCGGGCCCCGGGTGCTCGACGAACACATCGTGCTGGTGGACCACGCCCTGGGCGACCCCTCCTGGCTGATGGGGCAGCTGCTGGACTGGCTGGGGCCCATCGCCTCCGCCGTGCTGCACTGGGTCTACATCGAACTGCCCGTCGGCGCGATGATCGTGACCATCTGGCAGCTGCGCACCGTGGCCACGACGGGGGACTGGCCCAAGCACTACCTGGTGCGCACCTTCCTGGTACTCGGTCTCATCGGCCCGGTCTTCTATGTCGTATTCCCCGTCGTCGGGCCGATGTTCGCGTTCGGCGCGGACGGGCACGTCTTCTCCCTGGGTAGCTACTGGCCCAATGTCGTGCCGCCGGTGGACCTCTCGCCGGGTTCGATCGCCTTCGACCACTACACCCCGCGCAACTGCATGCCGTCATTGCACACCGCGTGGGCGCTGTCGATCTTCATCCACTCGCGCCGCGATCCGTTCACGGGTGCGTCCGCGCCGGTCTGGCTGCGCTGGGGCGGGACCTTCTGGCTCGTCGCCACCCTGTCGGCCACCCTGGGCTTCGGCTACCACTACGGCGCGGATCTGGTGGCCGGCGCGGTGCTGTGCCTGACCATCGAATCCACCCTGCGCGCACCCGAACGCGGCTGGGATCGCACCCGCGTGCAGCTGGTGTCGGCCGGCGCCGCGCTCTTCGCCGGGCTGCTGCTGTCCTACCGGTACCTGTCGACCGGGTTCGCCGAACATCCGGTGCCCGCGGGCATCGTCGTGCTCGGCCTCTCGGCGGGTTATGTGACGGCCTTCTACCGCACCTGGTTCGGCGACGCCGTGACCACGGCCCCCGAGCTCGAATCCGCGGTGCGCGCCTGACCGTTCGCCGGTCACCTCACGGTCAGCCGGAGGTGGCCGCGCCGTTCGGAGATTCGGGCTTGGTGTCGGTCGTCGCCGGGATTCGCGGGCGACTGCGCCGCAGCAGGTAGATCCCGGCCAGACAGCCCCCGGCCACCAGCGCCGACGTCCAGCCCGGGGCCGCGGTGCTGCTGGAGCTCACCGCGCACATCGACGCGCTGCCGGCGGATTGCGTGGCGTAGTGGCCGCGCGACACATAATCGCGCATGCCCAGCACCGCCGACGGGACGAACAGCACCAGGGTCCCCAGCACCCGGCTCGGCACATAGCGCGGCCGGGTGGACAGCAGGGCGAAACCGATGAGCCAGGACACGACCGCCGCACTGCCCACGATCAGCCAGGCCCGGGTCGAATCGGCCGTGAACGCCGTGAGCACCCCGAGCGCCATGCCCGCGGCCAGGGAGACCGCAGGACCCCCGCCCCGGCTGCCCACCCACATGCCGACCGCCGAGACCGCCGCCAGCAGCGGGATCGACCAGGCCGGCAGCTCGGCAGCCACGGTCGCCGCACCCACCGCGCCCAGGCCCACCGCCAGCAGCACGATCTCGCCGTCCCGGCCCGGCAACAGCATGGCCGCGACAATGGCGGTCCCCACCGCGGTCGCCACCGCGAGGACGATGCCCGCTTGGGTGTCGCCGTGCCGGGCCAGCCATTCCGCACTGGCCAGCGTCACCAGCACCAGCACCACGCCCCCCAGGATCGGGGCCAGCGGCAGCTCCGCCGAGAGCCGTTCCTCTGCCTCGCGCTTCCGATGGGTCAGGAACCCGAAGCCGACCAGGACCAGCGCCAGCAGGAGCATCCAGATGGGCAGCACATCGCCGGCGTGCCAGTGATCGCTCGCCGTCGCCTCGATGCCGCCACCGGTCCGCGACACCGGATTCACCGAACCGAGCAGCAGGCTGATCAGAACGCCCATGGTCCAGCCGAAGGCGGGTAGCCGACGGTGCAGCACCGCCGCCCCCAGTGCGCCCAGGATCAGGCCGCCGGCCAGGGAATCGATGAAGTTCATGGTGGGCAGCGACGAATTCGGTTCGCCGGCATGGCCGAACACGTGGTTGGCCAGCAGCACCAGCAGCCCGCCGAGCGTGGTCGCCCACGCCGCCACCGGGCTGCCCAGCGTGGTGATGAGCACCGCCGCGATCATGGCGATGAGCGCGCCCGCAGACACGGCCCGGGGCAGGGTGTAGGCCAGCAGGTCCCGCTGCAGGGCCGACGTCTCCGAGGTCCAGCCGAAGTCGAGGGGCAGGGCCAGCGCCAGGCCGGCAACCGTTGCTGCGACCAGCGCCGTGATCGTCTCCGCGGCTACCTGATGCGACCTCACCTGGGCAAAATTACCGGTGATAGGCGGACCGATTGGTACGACTCGCCTACTTTGTACAGATTCGGCGCGCTACCGGCGCGCATGGCGAACGCGCCGCGAAACCATTGACGCAGCAGACTAATCGGTCTCATATGCCCTGGCGGGGAGCGTTCAGACGTAGCCGGACACGTCGCCGGGCGGAGTCGACGATTCGCGCTGGGCGGCATACAGCCGCAGGGCCTCCACCTGGACCGGATCCAGCGAGGGCCGCACCGCCTTGCGCGCGGCCCCCACATCCGCGGCCGTCACCTCCCCGGCCTCGACATCGCGGCGCATGGCGGCGAGCGCGGCCTCGCGCAGCAGCGCCGAGCAATCCGCCGCCGAGTAGCCCTCCAGCTCACGCGCCAGCCGCCGCAGATTGACATCCTTGGCCAGCGGCACGGATTTGGCGGCGGTGCCCAGGATTTCGGCGCGGGCATCGGCATCCGGCGGCGGCACGAACACCAGGCGCTCCAGGCGCCCGGGACGGGTCAGGGCCGGATCGATGAGTTCGGGCCGGTTGGTCGCACCGATCACGACCACATCCCGCAGCGGCTCGACACCGTCCAGTTCGGTCAGGAGCGCGGCGACAATGCGATCCGAGACGCCCGAATCGCTGGACTGCCCGCGCCGCGGCGCCAGCGCGTCCACCTCGTCCAGGAAGATCAGCGACGGCGCGGAATCCCGTGCGCGCTGGAACAATTCGCGCACCGCCCGCTCCGAGGAGCCGACCCACTTGTCCATCAGCTCCGCGCCCTTCACGGCGTGCACGCTCAACTGCCCCGATCCCGCCAGCGCCCGCACCAGGAAGGTCTTGCCGCACCCCGGCGGCCCGTAGAGCAGCACTCCGCGCGGTGGCTCGATACCCAGCCGCTGGAACGAATCCGGATGCTTCAGCGGCCACAGCACGGCCTCGGTGAGGGCCTGCTTGGTCTCCGCCATGTCACCGACGTCGGCGAGGCTCAGACTGCCGATGGCCAGTTCCTCGGACCCGGAACGCGACAGCGGACGGATCACCTCCAGCGCTCCGGCCAGATCCTCCTGCAGCAGCATCGGATCCGACTGCTCGCGACTGGCCCGCGCGGCCGCCCGCAGGGCCGCCTCCCGGACCAGCGCCGTCAGGTCCGCCGCGACGAAACCCGGTGTCCGCGAGGAAATCTCATCGAGCTTCAGCCCATCGGTGGGGACATTGCGCAGCAGTTGCTCCAGCAGGGCCGCGCGCACCCCCGACGTGGGCAGCGGCAGCGACACCTCCCGATCGCACAGCTCCGGAGCACGCAGCCGCGGGTCGATACCCGCCGCATTCGACGTGGTGGCCAGCACCGCGACCGTCTCCTGCGCCACGGCGGCGCGCAACTGGTCGAGAATCAGCGTGGCCACCGGTTCGGCCGGCGCCGGCAGCAGCGCGTCGATATCGGTGATCAGCAGCACTCCGCCTGCGCCGGAACAGATTTCGGCCACCTTGTCGGACACGTCGCGCAGCCTGGGCCCGATGTCGGTCGCACCGACCGCCGGACCGTCCAGCTCCACCAGCCGCCGCGATCCCGCCACGGCCCGCGCGAGCGTCGCCTTCCCGACGCCTGCCGGACCGGTGATCAGGACCCCCAGATGCGAGGACGCTCCGAGTTTCTTCAGCAGGTCCGGCTCGTCCAGCGCCAGGCTCAGCCACTCCTGCAGTTTCGCGGCCTGGGCCTGGACCCCGGCCAGATCGGCCACCGCCACCACCGACGGCGGTGGTGACCCCGGAGCGCTGACCCGGAGGTCGGTGCGGGTATCGGTATCGTCCAGGGGAGCCGCGGGCAGGTCCGTCTCGGCGACGCCGAAACCCCAGCCCACCGCGGTGTTGGTGCTGACGACCACCGGGCCGGGCTGCGGATCGACAGCCGTCACCCGCAGCAGCTCCGAGGTCCAGGCGATATTGAGGGCTCTCGAAAGCTGCTGGGCCACACCGGATCGGCTGGTCCCGGGTTTGAGATCCATCGGGCGCAGCGAGACGGCGTCCTGGATCGACACCACCTTGCCCTGCAGGGCTTGCCGCAGGGTCGTCTCGTCGATGGCGCGCATGACGTCCGGCGAGCCCGTGACCGAAATCCGGGTGGCCCGGCGCGGAATCACCTTCGCGATGGTCAGTTTCGAGCCCGCCGAGATGTGCGCGTTCGACATCGTCACCTCATCGAGCAGCGCCTCGCCGCGCCCGACGGGTTTGCCTTTCACAGGTGTCGCCACCAACGCCGAGGTCTGTCTGCCGCCGGCGATCGAGATCACGTCCCACGGATTCACACCCAGCAGCGCCAGCGAGTCCGGATGCAACCGGACCACCCCCCGCCGATCGTCGGCGGGGGAGGTGTTCAGGCGAGCGGTGAACTGGAAACCCGGCTGTGAGTCGGTCACGCCGTCAATTCTGCCCGGGCCGGCCGGCCGCCGAGCGCAGCGTCGGCGAATTGCGGCCCGGCCGTTGGTTTCAGCGCCCGGGGCGGTTCGACACCCGGTCGCGCTGACCCGGGCGGCGCAGGCGCAGCCGTGCCGTGGACACCGACACCCGTGGCACCCGCCCGGCCAGCGGGCGCTGGCGGCGTTGCGCCTTGCGCTGGGCGCGGCGCTCGGCGGGCTTGTGGTTCCAGGTCTCGGGGCGGGCCGCCACCCAGCGCGCGGAGTGCACCGCGAACGGGATGTGGCCGAGGTACAGCACGACCAGCGCCATCATCAGGATGAGCGGGTAGGTGAGCAGCAGCGCGGCGGCCAGCGCGACCAGCACCAGCAGGATGGGCGCGGTGCGCGGGGCCACCGACACCGACTTGACGGCCAGGGTGGGCAGCGTGCTCACGCACAGCAGGCCGGTCAGCACCGTCCACACCGCCACCGCCGGGAAGCTCACCCACCAGCCGTCGCCGAACTGCTCGGACAGCGCGATGGGCGTCAGCACGATGAGCGCGCCCGCCGGGGCGGGCACGCCGGTGAAGTACTCACGCTGCCAATCCGGGCGGTTGTCGTCGTCCATCAGCGTGTTGAAGCGGGCCAGCCGCAACACCATGCAGACCGCGAACATCAGCGCCAGGATCCAGCCGATGCTGTCGGCGTGCAGGAAGGTCACGTAGAGCACCAGGGCGGGCGTGACGCCGAACGCGATGGCGTCCGACAGCGAATCCAGCTCCGCGCCCATCTTGGTGGTGGCGTCCAGCATGCGGGCGATGCGCCCGTCCAGCATGTCGAAGACCGCGGCCGCGCCGACCAGCGCCAGCGCGATCCCCAGCTTGCCCTCCATGCCGAACTTCACCGCGGACAGGCCCGAGCACAGTCCCAGGATGGTCACCATGCTCGGCAGCAGTCGGATGGTGCGGTTACGGCGACGCCCGTTCGGTTCGGGCGCGAGTTGTTCCATCATGAATCCAGTTCGGCCAGCACCGTTTCCGCACCGACGGTGCGCTGCCCCGGGGTGACCAGCAGCCTGGTCCCGGCCGGGAAGTAGGTATCCACGCGCGAACCGAACCGGATCAGGCCGTAGGTGTCGCCGATGTTCAGCTTGTCGCCGGCCTCGGCCTCGCAGATGATGCGGCGCGCCAGCAGCCCGGCGATCTGCACCACCACCACGCGCTGCCCGGAGGCGGTCTCGATGACCATGCTGTTGCGTTCGTTGCGGTCGCTGGCCTCGGGCAGATCGGCGGAGACGAACGTGCCCTTCTGGTAGGCGACCTGTTCCACCAGGCCACTCACCGGCACCCGCTGCACGTGCACGTCCAGCACCGACAGGAAGATGCTCACCCGCGGCAGCGGCGCGTCGCCCAGGCCGAGTTCGGCCGGCGGCACCGCGGTGTCGACCAGGGCGACCTCGCCGTCGGCGGGGGCCACCACGACACCGGGACGGTTCGGCGGCACCCGGTGCGGGTGCCGGAAGAATCCGGCGCAGGCCGCGGCTGCCAGCAAACCTGTGCGGCGCAGCCACTTCCGCCGATAGCCGAGGGTGGCCACCGCCAGCGGTGCGGCCACGAACGGCAGACCTGCCGGATGCAGCGGCGGAACGGCTTTACGGACCAGGTCGGCGACGTGGCCGAGGCCGGTCTGTTCCGGAGTGCCGGGCGGGGTGGGTCGGCGGGCCACAGGCTCCTCTTTCATGCGCGGATAGATACGGTCAGGGACCGCGATCACACGATACGTGAAGTGGGTTCGACGCTCGCGTTCTCGGTGACCGAACACCCGCGGCCGGCCTCCCGGACCGGAGATGCGGCACCCGGCAATGACCCCTCGATTGTGATCAGTAGCACTGGCATGAGAGGCTATCGCGATTAAGATGAGGGAGCCTCATGTCTGCGGCATTGTGGGTCCGCGGGGGGTGAGGAACCCGATGAAGGTCACGTTCGACGCGCGGTACGCAGTACATAGGAGAGAACCAATGTCTGCTCGAATTGCTTCGATCAACGGGGCAGAGCACACGGCCATGCTCGGGCTCGGTGTGTACCGGCCGGAGCGAATCGTCACCAATGACGAGGTGGCGGGGCCCATAGATTCCAGTGACGAGTGGATCCGGACACGTTCCGGCATCCGCAACAGACGCTTCGCCTCTCCCGAGGAGACGATCGTCAGCATGAGCGTCGCAGCTGCCCGCGACGCCATAGAAGCAGCGGAGATCGACGCGGATCAGATCGATTGCGTCATCGTCGCAACGTCCACCTGGCTACTGCTCACGCCCGCCGCGGGCCCGCAGATCGCCACTGCGCTCGGTTTGAACAATGTGGCCGCCTTCGATGTCTCGGCCGGTTGCGCCGGCTTCTGCCACGGGGTCGCCATGGCGTCGGATCTGGTGAAGGGCGGCACCGCCCGGCACGTGCTGGTCATCGGCGTGGAAAAGCTGACGGACACGGTCAATCCGAGGGATCGTGGCACCGCCTTCCTCTTCGCCGACGGCGCCGGCGCGGTGGTGATCGGCCCCTCCAGCGAACCGGCCATCGGCCCGACCGTCTGGGGATCGGACGGCACCCAGCATCACGCCATCCGACAGGACAAGGACTGGCTGCAGTTCTTCAACGAGATCGACGAGAAGGGCCTCGATGCTGTCCGGCCCTACCTCGCCATGGAGGGAACGGCTGTCTTCCGCTGGGCCGCACACTCTTTGGAGCAGGTGTGCCGCGAGGCCATCGAGCGGGCGGGCCTGACCACGGACGATCTGGACGCGATGGTCCCGCATCAGGCCAACGGTCGCATCATCGAGATCATGGCGCGGGTGCTGAAGCTCCCCGAGCGGTGCGCCCTGGCCAATGACATCGAGGAGGCCGGCAATACCTCGGCGGCCTCGATCCCGCTGGCCATGGAGGCCATGATGCGCGCGGGCGACGCCAAACCCGGCGGCATCGCACTGCTGATCGCCTTCGGTGCGGGGTTGTCCTGGGCGGCGCAGGTGGTCCAGCTGCCGAACTGGAAGTGAGCGCCGCTGCGCGCCGCCACCCGACGGCGCGCAGCGGACGAGCTATCCCATATCCCAGGCGACGGTCACGGTGAATGTGACCGTCTGCTGGCCTGGTTCGAGGTTGATGTTCGGTGCGGCGCCCGGGGCGGTGTCCCGGTACATCGGCGTCGGCGTTGCGCCGCTGCCGTTTTCGCTGATGGTCTTGACCGTCTTCAGTTTCAGCCCGGACAGGCCCGCGTACTGCTCGGCGCGGCTCTTGGCGTCGTCGAAGGCTCGCGCGCGGGCGTCGGACAACAGCTTGGTGTTGTCCTCCAGTCCGAAGGCCACCGAGTTGATGCGGGTGTCGTTGCCGCCCGCCTGCACCGCCGCCGACAGGATGCCCGAGGCCTTCGGCAGGTCCCGCACGGCCACGTGCATGGTGCTGGTGGCGCGATAGCCGGTGATGTTGTGGCCGTCGGTGCCGTAGGTGGGCTGCACGGACAGGTCGCTGGTCTTGATGTCCTCGCGCTTGGCCCCGGCCGTGACCATGGCGTCGGTGATCGCCTTGGCCTTGTCGCCGGCCTGGTTCACGGCCGCGGACACGTCGGCCGCGCTCACCTCGGTGCCCAGATCGGCATTGAGCACATCCGGTGTGCCCTGGACCTTTCCGGTACCGGTGACGGTGACCGTGCGGTCGCCCGAGGAGTCGGAGCTGCCGCAGCCGGTGAGCACGAGCGCCACACCGGCCGTGGCGGCGCAGAGCGCTGTCAGTCGTCGCATAGGCCGAACCTACGCTCAGCGCTCCACGGTTTGCTTGATCTTCCCGAGGGTCACCTGCATGCCGTCCTCGAGCGCGCCTTCGAAGGGCTGCTCACCGCCGAAGACGTTGTCGATGGTGAACTGCAGCCATCGCGGCAGCCTGCCGCTGGGGACGTCGCGCCGCTGGACCAGCTTGGTGCCGCCGTCCGCGGTGGGCTCGAGGGTGTAGCTCCAGATGGTCCGGTTCTCGTTCATGCGGAAGGCGATCGCGCGATGCGGCTCGAATCGCACCACCCGGGAGGTGGTCGGGTAGATGTAGCCCTTGGCCTTGTTGAGGTTCACCGTCCAGGTGCCGGTGTGCACGGCGCGGCCCAGCGGCAGCATGCGCAGGGTCTGCGGGCTGAACTCGGGAATGCGCTTGAGGTCGGCGACAACGCTCCAGACCTGCTCGGGTGCTGCCGCGATATCGATGCTGGCTTCGAGAGTTTTCGGCAACGCTGCCTCCGGGGACGTAACGATCGGTACCACGCATCCTAGTTCGGGTGGCGTGGATCACCTTGGCTCCGTGGTGTGGATCACCACACCCACCTGCACGTATGGCCATGTGCCGCCGGTTCATTCCGCGGTTGAAAATCAACTAGATCACATTCTGGGGGTGTTGATGTCCGAAATGTAATGCTCGGCGCACAATGTCGATAGACGAAGCAACAGACACTGCCACCAGCTTTCCGATTGGGAAACGTGAGGTGATCGGCCGTGAACCTGCGTTCGCTCCTGCATCTCGAGACCAAGACGGTCCCGCTCCTCCCCGCCGAAGAGTCCGGTACCGATGCGGAGTCCCCGACGCTCGACAAGTCGACGAAACGCTTCCGCCGCAAGGCCAACGGCGACCTCGAAGAGCGACTCGAGCGATTGCTCACCCCTACCGAGATGGATTTCATTGAGCATCACCGGATTTGAATCGGTGTGCCCAGCATGTACGAGCAAGGACGCAGGTTTGTTCCGCCTGACGCGAACATGGCACGGTCTGGCCTTCGCGGTCTTGCGTCGTCAGCCCATACTCGTTAGGTGACTTCACCAGCTACCGCGAAGCCGGCCATCCTCAGCGTCGACGACGATCCCGGCGTCTCGCGCGCGGTCGTGCGGGACCTGCGCCGCCGGTACGGGGCGGACTACCGGATTCTGCGGGCGGAGTCCGGCGCCGATGCGCTCGAGGCCCTTCGCGAGATGAAACTGCGCGGCCAGCCGGTCGCGGTGATGATCGCCGACTACCGGATGCCCGGGATGAACGGCGTCGAATTCCTGGAGCAGGCCATGGACCTGCACCCCTACGCGCGCCGCGTGCTGCTGACCGCCTACGCGGACACCAATGCCGCCATCGAGGCCATCAATGTGGTCGACCTGGACCACTACCTGCTCAAGCCGTGGGATCCGCCGGAGGAGAAGCTCTACCCGGTCGTCGACGCCCTGCTGGAGGCCTGGCGCGGGGACGAGCACAAGCCGGTGACCGAGACCAAGGTGGTGGGCCACCGCTGGTCGGCCCGCTGCTCGGAGGTGCGGGAGTTCCTGGCGCGCAACCAGTTGCCGTATCGCTGGTACCAGGTGGACGAGCCGGAGGGGGCGCGGCTGCTGACCGCGGCCAATGCCACCGAGGACCAGTGTCCGGTCATCATCAATCCCAGCGGCGATGTGCTGATCATGCCCACCGACGCGCAATTGGCCGAGGGCGTGGGCCTCAACACCGACGCCTCCAGCGACTTCTACGACCTGATCGTGGTCGGCGGCGGCCCGGCCGGTCTCGGCGCGGCGGTTTACGGCGCGTCGGAGGGTCTGCGCACCGTGCTGGTGGAACGCACCGCCACCGGCGGTCAGGCCGGGCAGAGTTCCCGCATCGAGAACTACCTGGGCTTCCCCGACGGTCTCTCCGGTGCGCAGCTGGCCGACCGGGCCCGCCGGCAGGCCGTGAAATTCGGGGCCGAGCTGATCACCGCGCGGGAGGTGGTGGCCCTCGAGGCCTGCGGTTCCGCGCGCGTGGTGCGGTTCGCCGACGGCGGCAGCGTCGCCGCGCACTCGGTGCTCATCGCCACCGGCGTCAACTACCGCCACCACCCGGCCCCCGGCGTGGACGAATTCACCGGCCGCGGCGTCTACTACGGCTCGGCCATGACCGAGGCCAGCGACTGCGCCGACAAGGACGTCTACATCGTCGGTGGCGCGAACTCGGCGGGCCAGGCGGCGGTGTTCCTGTCCCGGCGGGCCCGGACCGTGCACATTGTGGTGCGCGGGGCGTCGCTGGAAGCGTCCATGTCGCACTACCTGATTCAGCAGATCGCGCAGATCCCGAACATCAAGGTGCACACCCGCACCGAGGTGGTGTCCGCCGATGGCGACGACCACCTGGAATGGATCGTGCTGCGCAACAACGAGGCCGGCACGGAAGAAAAGGTGGACGCGGAGCGTTTGTTCCTGTTCATCGGTGCGGCGCCGGAAACCGACTGGCTCGAAGGCACCGTCAAGCGCGACGACCGGGGCTACGTGCTGGCCGGACCGGACCTCATGGTCGAGGGCGAACGGCCCGCGGGCTGGGAACTCCCTCGTCCCCCACAGCATCTGGAGACCAGCGTGCCCGGCGTGTTCGTGGCCGGCGACGTGCGGTCGGAATCCGCGAAGCGGGTGGCCTCCGCGGTCGGTGAGGGCGCGATGGCCGTCATGCTGGTGCACCGCTGGCTCGCGAAACAGTAGGAGTAGGTGAATGGGCAACACCCGATTGATCTGCGACCCGAACGAACTGCGGCAGCTGTTCCTGTTCGAGAAGCTCGACGACGAGCAGCTGGCCTGGCTGTGCAAGGACGGCCGGGTCGAAATGTTCGAGCCCGGAATGGTTTTCCGCGAGGGCGACCCGGCCACCTGCTTCTACGTCCTGATGGACGGCGAGGTGCGGCTGACCAAGATGTCGGGCGGCGAGGAGATCGAACTCGTCCGCACCGAGCACGTCGGCTCCTACTCGGGCGCGTGGACGGCCTACATGGGCGACAAGGTCGAACAGACCTACACCGCGTCGTTCTACGTGACCCGGCCGTCGAAGTTCTTCGTGCTGGATGCCGGCACCTTCGCGAAGATGATGCAGGAATGGTTCCCGATGGCGCTGCATCTGCTGGAGGGCGTCTTCTTCGGCAACCGCAATGCCAATGAGCGCATCGGCCAGCGGGAACGGCTGCTGGCGCTGGGTTCCCTCTCGGCGGGCCTCACCCACGAGCTGAACAATCCGGCCGCCGCCGCGGTGCGCGCCACCTCCTCGCTGCGCGAGCGGGTCGCGGGCATGCGGCACAAGCTGAAGATGATGGCGCACGGCAAGTTCAACTCCGAAACCTTGGAGGCGCTGGCCCAGCTGCAGGAGGAGGCGGCCGCCCAGGTCGCCAAGGCCCCGACGCTGACGCCGCTGGAGGCCGCCGATCGCGAGGACGAGCTGGGCGACTGGCTCGAGGACCACGGCGTCGCCAATGGCTGGGACATCGCGCCGAACTTCGTGCAGGCGGGATTCGACATCGACTGGATGGAGAAGGTGCACGGCACCCTGTCCGGTTGTGGCGGCGATGTTTTCGAGGCGGCCATGCGCTGGCTCAACTACACGGTCGAGACCGAGCTGCTGATGAACGAGATCACCGACTCGACCAACCGTATTTCCTCGCTGGTGAACGCGGCCAAACAGTACTCGCAGATGGACCGGGCCCCGTTCCAGGTGGTGGACCTGCACGAACTGCTGGACAGCACGCTGGTCATGCTGGCCCGCAAGATCGGCGACGACATCGCGGTGGTCAAGGAATACGATCCGGCGCTGCCGCCGGTGCCGTGCTACGCCGCCGAGCTCAACCAGGTGTGGACCAATCTGATCGACAACGCGGTCTCCGCCATGTCCGGGCGCGGCACCCTCACCGTCCGCACCTATCGTGAGAACGACTGCGCCGCAGTGGAAATCGGCGACACCGGACCCGGCATCCCGGAGGAGATCCGCACCCGCATCTTCGAACCGTTCTTCACCACCAAACCGGTCGGCGAGGGCACCGGGCTCGGGCTGGACATCTCGTTCCGGATCGTGGTGAACAAGCACCGCGGCGACATCCGGGTCGAATCCGAGCCCGGGAATACGCGTTTCATCGTCCGACTGCCGCTCGAGGCAGCCGCTCCCGACGCAGCGCAGTCCGCTCTCGAAGCAGCGCAGTAAACGACGGAAGGCAACTGATGACCGAAAAGATCGAAGGCATCGACCCCAGCATCGCGCCCAGCGGATCCGGTTGCGTCGAATGCGATGCCGCCGGCGGCTGGTGGGTGCACCTGCGCCGGTGCGCGCAGTGCGGGCACATCGGCTGCTGCGACATGTCGCCGAACCAGCACGGCACCAAGCACTTCGAGAGCACAGGGCACCCCTTCATCCAGAGCTTCGAGCCGGGTGAGGACTGGTACTACAACTTCGAGAGCAAGGAGATGTACGAGGGCGGCCCGGAACTCGCGCCGCCGCACGCACATCCGCTGGACCAGCCGGTGCCCGGCCCGCGCGGCCGGGTGCCCGCGGACTGGCAGCAGCATCTGCACTGACGAAAGCCGCGGGCCGGAACTTTTTCTACCGGGAGTCGCCGGGGCCGGGTACGCTGCTGCGAGCGCCGGGCCGGTCCGGTGCTGGCACTCTCGGGAAGTTCGGAAAGCAGGGTATGAAGCGTCTTTCGATCGTCGCCCTCGCCGCCGGTGCGATGGCGTTGACTCTCGCCGGTTGTGGTTCGGACAAATCCAGTGATACGAACGGCCTGAAGCAGGCCGGGACCACCACTGCGGCCAGAACCACCAGCGCGGGCGCTTCCACCACCGCCGCGGCCCCGGTGCAACCGCCCACCGAGGCGCCCACCAGCGCCACCGCGGCCAAGAAGACGGCCGCGCCCGCCGGCGCCCAGACCACCTGCGGTGACTTCCGCGACCTCACCGAGGACGTCGAGAAGCAGGTGATCGATCAGGTCCTGGCCGCCAATCCGGGGTCGTTCCTGGACGGCAGCCCGAACGTGGCGCTGGGTACCGCCAAACTGGCCTGCCTGGCCTCGACGTATGCGAATACGCCGGTCGCGGTGGCGATCCGGGTGGCGCCCAAGTAGTTTCGCGCCGATTCGCGGTCAGGCGGCATTGGTTCCCCGGCGGGCGCGGACCCCACCCGGGTGGCGGGTGGCGGGTGGTCACCGTGGTGGCTCGCGGCGGCAGGCGTATCGTCCTCAAACGATTGCGTAGGACGAGAACTGGGGCACCGATGGACGCGAACGGGCTGGCCGAATTCGAACGGCATCGGCCGCGCCTGTTCGCGCTCGCCTACCGGATGCTCGGCTCCGCCGCCGAGGCCGAGGACGCCGTGCAGGAGACCTACCTGCGCTGGGACGGCACCGATCGCGCCGGAATCCGCTCCGCGGAGGCCTGGTTGACCACCATCCTGGTGAACCTCTGCCGCACCTGGCTGGATTCGGCCCGCGCCCGCCGCGAGACCTACGCCGGCCCCTGGCTGCCCGAACCGGTCCCGACCGGGCACGGCGAACTCGGTCCGCTGGAATCGGCGGAACAGCGCGAACTGGTGTCGATCGCCTTCCTGACACTGGCGGAGCGGCTCAGCCCCACCGAGCGCGCCGTCTTCGTCCTGCGCGAGGCCTTCGGCTACGCGCACCGCGAGATCGCCGACATGCTCGAACTCACCGAGGCCAATGCACAGCAGGTGTACCGCCGCGCCACCCACCGCGTGCACGAGGAGCGCCCGCGCTTCGAACCCGCCCCTGCGCATGCGCGCGAACTGGTCGAAAAGTTCCTCAGCGCAGCGCAATCCGGTGATCTGGCCGCGCTCGAGGCCATGTTCACCGCCGATATCGTCGCCGTCGCCGATGGCGGCGCGAAGGTCCATGCGGCCAAGCGGCCCATCGTCGGCGCCGCGAATGTGGCCCGCTACCTGGTGGGGCTGTTCAAAAAGGTGCCGGGTCTCACCTTCACGGTCGAGGAGGTCAATGCCGCGCCGACGTTCGTGGCCCGGCTGGCGGGGAGCGTGATGGGTACCGTGTCCGCCGACTTCGACGGCCCTTCGATCGCCTCACTCCAGCTCGTGGTGAACCCGGACAAGCTGGCCTATCTCGTGCGTGCCGAGCAGCGACTCGCTGACGAAACCGCTGGATAGCGGCGAATCCCTCGCCGCGAATTCGCGGGTGACGCAGGGCACACCCGGAATCTGTCAGGGATCGCGGGGCTGTCCGGTCTAGAGGGTGTCGGCCACCGAGCGGGGGCCGGGTAAGGAGCACTCTCATGACCGGGCAGCATCGAATCGTCGTACTGGGCGCGGGTTATGCGGGGCTGGCCGCCGCGCGGCAGGCGGTGAAGGCGAAGGGCGCGCGGGTCACCGTGATCGACCTGCACACCGAATTCGTCGACCGGGTGCGGCTGCATCAGGTCGCCGCCGGTCAGGACGTGCCGCGCTGGGAACTGCGGAAGACCCTGGAGGCCAAGGGCATCGAGTTCGTCGCCGGCCGCGCGGAACGGGTCGACACCGCGACCCGCCGCGTCGGACTGGCCTCCGGCGGAGTCGTCGAATACGACTCGCTGATCTACGCCCTCGGCAGCCGGGCCGACCTCGGCATGGTGCCCGGCGCCGCCGAATTCGCCCACACCGTGGCGACTTCCGAGGATGTGCGCCGGATCCCCGCGCTCACCGGCCGGGTCGCCGTGGTGGGTGGCGGCCCCACGGGCATCGAGACCGCCACCGAACTCGCCGAATCCCGGCCCGACCTCGAGGTCCTGCTGGTGAGCGCCGACGAACCGGGAGGCTGGCTGATTCCCAAGGCGGCCGCGCACATTCGCGCCGTCCTGGACCGCCTCGGCGTCCGCGTGCACGTCGCCAAGGTGGCGGCGGTGACCGCGGCCGGACTCGAGCTGGTCGACGGCGAGCGCATCGCCGCCGAGACCGTGCTCTGGACAACGGGTTTCACCGTGCCGGAGGTGGCGGCCCGCTCCGGCCTGCCGGTGGACGCGCGCGACCGCGTCCTGGTCGACGAGCAGCTGCGGGTGCAGGGCATCCCGGATGTGTACGCGGTCGGTGACGCGGCGATCATGCTCGGGCACAACGGCCGCGAGGCGCGGATGTCCTGCCAGGCCGCGCAGCCCGCGGGCAAGTACATCGGTGCGGCGGTGGCCGCTCGGGTGCGCGGGAAGACGCCGGCGCCCTATCGGGTCCGTTTCGTGCTGACCTGCGTCAGCCTGGGTCGTCGCGACGGTGTCGTCCAGTTCATGCACGCCGACGACTCGAATGGCCGCACGGTGCTGACCGGTCGCACGGCGGCATGGATCAAGGAGCAGATCGTGCGGGCAGTGGGCCGGGCGGCGAAGCTCTGAGCCCACACCCGGACTATCGTCAACTTAAGGTTGACCATCGCAGTATGGTCAACCTACAGTTGACGCATGACGAACTCCATCCGCCTCGACGATCTGATCGACGGCATCAAGAAGGCCCGTCCCGACGACGTCCTCGAACAGCTCTCCGACGCCGTGGTCCTCGGCAACCACATCGGCGAGGTGGCCGACCATCTGATCGGCCACTTCGTCGACCAGGCCCGCCGCTCCGGCGCGTCCTGGACCGATATCGGCCAGAGCATGGGCGTGACCAAGCAGGCCGCTCAGAAGCGCTTCGTCCCCAAGGCTCCCGTCGACCCGGGCCAAGCCGCCGCCCTCGACCCCAGTGCCGGGTTCGCCCGCTTCACGCCGCGCGCCCGCCACGTGGTGATGGCCGCCCAGGAGGAGGCCCGGGCCGTCGGCAATCTCGAAACCCGTCCCGAGCACCTGATCCTGGGCCTGCTGGCCGAGCCGGAATCCCTCGCCGTGAAGGTCATCGAGGCCAGGGGCGTCTCGGCCGACGCCGTCCGCCGGGTGGCCACGGCCGCCCTCCCCGCCGCCACCGGCGACCCGGTGCCCGCGCTCATCCCGTTCGACGCGCAGGCCCGCAAGGCCCTGGAGCTGACCTTCCGCGAGGCCTTGCGAATGGGTCACAACTACATCGGCACCGAGCACCTGCTGCTCGCCCTGCTGGACCAGGAGAACGGCGCGGGCATCCTGTCCGGCCTGGGGCTGGACAAGGACTCGGTGCAGGCCGATATCGCGGACCTGCTGAGCTCGCTGCCGGTGCCCGGCGTCACGGCACCCGCCCCCGGCCCGCAGTAGTCGGCGTGTCGCTCCACCATGCTGCCGACCTGGTGATGTAGGGCTCGCGAGCATCCCCGCGTCACCGGGTCCGCTGGTGTGCATGATGCGGCAGATACGATTGTGGAATGGCGGGCGACGAGGGTTCCGACCTAGTTGCGGGGGAAAAGCGCGCCGATCTGCTGCGCGCGCTCAGTTATGTCTCCACCGAGGACACGCCGGACGGCGGCTACATCGTGAACGGGGACCTCCCACCCGAGGTCGCACCACCGTTCATCCGGGCCATCATGCGAATCGAAGCCGAACTCCTCCTCCAGGATGCCGAACTCGTCACCGTCGAGCACGGCGAGCCGCGGACTCCGGAGGAACGTCGTACCGACGCCCTGATCGCCCTGCTGCTGCGTGTAGACGACCGCTCCCACTTCTCGTAGTCCTCGTGGGATCAGGGCCGCCGAGAGGACTCGTGCGGCCATCTCCCCAACCTTGCACTCGTCTGGGGCGAGTGCTAAAAAGGGATTTGGCACTCCGCACCTGCGAGTGCTAGGTCGGAAACGGTGAGACCGGGCTGTATTTGACCAAATGAGCCGGGTCGTCCGTCGCGGGCACCGAACCTGACCAGATCATGCCAATCCCCTGATCTGGAGGATCTCAACGCAATGGCCAAGACAATTGCGTACGACGAAGAGGCTCGCCGCGGACTCGAGCGTGGCCTGAACAGCCTCGCCGACGCTGTCAAGGTGACCCTGGGCCCCAAGGGCCGCAACGTGGTGCTGGAGAAGAAGTGGGGCGCCCCCACCATCACCAACGACGGTGTCTCCATCGCCAAGGAAATCGAGCTCGAGGACCCGTACGAGAAGATCGGCGCGGAGCTCGTCAAGGAAGTTGCGAAGAAGACCGACGACGTCGCGGGTGACGGCACCACCACCGCCACCGTGCTGGCCCAGGCGCTGGTCCGTGAGGGCCTGCGCAACGTGGCCGCCGGCGCCAACCCGCTCGGCCTGAAGCGCGGCATCGAGAAGGCCGTCGAGGCCGTCACCGCCAAGCTGCTCGACACCGCCAAGGAGGTCGAGACCAAGGAGCAGATCGCTGCCACCGCCGGTATCTCGGCGGGCGACTCGTCCATCGGTGAGCTGATCGCCGAGGCCATGGACAAGGTCGGCAAGGAAGGCGTCATCACCGTCGAGGAGAGCAACACCTTCGGCCTCCAGCTGGAGCTGACCGAGGGCATGCGCTTCGACAAGGGCTACATCTCCGGTTACTTCGTGACCGACCCGGAGCGTCAGGAAGCGGTCCTCGAGGACCCGTACATCCTGCTCGTCGGCTCGAAGATCTCGACCGTCAAGGACCTGCTGCCGCTGCTGGAGAAGGTCATCCAGGCCGGCAAGCCGCTGCTGATCATCGCCGAGGACGTCGAGGGCGAGGCCCTGTCGACCCTGGTCGTCAACAAGATCCGTGGCACCTTCAAGTCCATCGCCGTCAAGGCCCCGGGCTTCGGTGACCGCCGCAAGGCCATGCTGGCCGACATCGCCATCCTGACCGGTGGCGAGGTCATCAGCGAAGAGGTCGGCCTCTCCCTGGAGACCGCCGGTCTGGAGCTGCTGGGCACCGCCCGCAAGGTCGTCATCACCAAGGACGAGACCACCATCGTCGAGGGCGCGGGCGACCCGGAGGCCATCAAGGGCCGCGTGGCGCAGATCCGCACCGAGATCGAGAACTCGGACTCGGACTACGACCGTGAGAAGCTGCAGGAGCGCCTGGCCAAGCTGGCCGGCGGTGTTGCCGTGATCAAGGCCGGCGCCGCGACCGAGGTCGAGCTCAAGGAGCGCAAGCACCGCATCGAGGACGCCGTCCGCAACGCGAAGGCTGCCGTCGAAGAGGGCATCGTCGCCGGTGGTGGCGTGGCGCTGCTGCAGGCCGCCCCGGCCCTGGACGCCCTGTCCCTGTCGGGTGACGAGGCCACCGGCGCGAACATCGTCCGCGTCGCGCTGTCCGCCCCGCTGAAGCAGATCGCCTTCAACGCCGGCCTGGAGCCGGGCGTTGTCGCCGAGAAGGTCTCGAACCTCCCGGCGGGCCACGGCCTGAACGCCGAGTCCGGCGAGTACGTCGACCTGCTGGCCGCCGGCGTTGCCGACCCGGTCAAGGTCACCCGCTCGGCCCTGCAGAACGCGGCCTCCATCGCGGCCCTGTTCCTGACCACCGAGGCCGTCGTCGCCGACAAGCCGGAGAAGGCCGCCCCCGCGGGCGACCCGACCGGCGGCATGGGCGGCATGGACTTCTGAGTCCTGCCTTCCGGCAACACATCTGAAGAACGAGGGCCCGGCCACCGGACGGTGGCCGGGCCCTCGGCTATGTGCGGGTAAGGGGCCGGAAGGGGAACCGCGATCGGCACGCGGTGGCCGGGCACAGTCGTGTGAGGGTGCCGCACAGGCCGATTCGCTTGTGTCGGATCAGCGTTCGGCGGGGAGGCCGACGAGGTCGGCCATGAGGTTCATGTGGTGGGTGAAGTAGTCGGCGACGGCTTCGATGGTGCCGTCGAGGCGGCCGAAGATCTCGAAGGTGATCAGGCCGAAAAGCTGTGTCCAGGCCAGGAATACGCGGTCGAGGACGTCGTCGGGGAGGTCGGACGACTGCTGTTCGATGAGGGTGCGCAGGTCCGCGCGCACCGGGGCGGGGAGGGGAGTGGGCAGGGGTACGGGGTGGAGGCGGCCGCCGGCCTGCTGCGCTGGCCACTGCTGGTGCCGGGTCTCGCGGACCGCGCCGCGTCCGGAAGTGGCTCCGCCGCAGCGGAATTCGAGCCCTGGAATCGCTTGCTGGGTACGGCGCTCGGTGAGATGTGCGGCTATTCGCTGACCGCCGCCTGGACGGTGCTGGCGGCATCGGCTCTGCGGCACCGGAGTTTTCCGCGCTGGTTCGCGGTGCTCGGAACAGCGGCGGCGGCCCTGATCCTGGCCGGTGTGGTGGCTCCGTGGCAGGTGCCGGGCGCGCAACAGGCGAATTTCGCCGGGTACGTGCTGTGGAGCGGATGGCTGCTGGCCTTGGCCGCACTGTGGGGCCACCGGTCCGCGTGACGGTTTCCCGGGGTGTCGGCGCGCCCCGGGGCGCTGGTCACATGCCTTGCCGGAAGCGCGCGCTGCGGATGCTGTCGGCACGTTCGGGCAGGACGCTGTCGATGAGCGCGGTGACTCGGCCCATGACCGGGGCGAGTCGCCGCGGCCGGTCGGTGATGGCGTCGCAGATGATCTGCCCACCCTCTTCGGGGGTGAGGGCGTCGGCGTTCTGGTAGACGGCGTTGGGGGCGATCATCGGGGTGCGGACGAGGGGGAGATAGACGGAGGTGAAACGCACGTTCTCGGTGTGGGTTTCGGCTTGGAGGCTGGTGCTCAGGGAGTCGAGGGCCGCTTTGGACGCGACGTAGGCCGCGTAGCCCGGGCCGCCATAGAGGTTGGCCAGGGACAGGATGTTGATGATGTGGCCGTCGCGCCGGTCCCGCATGCCGGGCGCGAAGGCGAGGATGAGGCGGACGGCCGCGAAGTAGTTGAGCCGCATGGTGCGTTCGTAGTCGTGGAAGCGGTCGTAGGACTGGTCGAGCGGGCGGCGGATGGAGCGGCCGGCATTGTTGACCAGGATGTCGACATGGCCGTGGTCGGCGAGCACGGTGGCGGTCATGGCGTCGAGGGCGTCGAAGTCGTTGAGGTCGCAGGGGTAGGCGACGGCCTTGCCGCCCGCGGCCTCGATATCGGCGACGGCCTGTGCGAGTTCGTCGGCGCGGCGCGCGACCAGCAGCACGGTGGCTCCGGCCGCGCCGAGTTGGGCGGCGGCTACGCGTCCGATGCCGGAGGAGGCGCCGGTGATCAGGACGGTGCGTCCGGTGGCGGCGTCCGCGAGGGTGCGGTTTCGCCGCAGCCGCGCGAGGTTCACCTGGGTGTCGAGGCCGTGCTTGATCTTGTGAATCAGCCCGCTGATGTCCTGCATGGTCAGTGATGCTAAGTGCCGCACAGTGATTCGGGACCGTTTCGGTTTCGCTGTCAGTGGCGGGCACAGGTGTAGGCGAGTACCGCGGCGCCGTCCCCGCCGCCGGGCAGTGCGCGGCAGTGTTGCCGGATCCAGGTCACACGGTCGTCGTCGGCGGCGGGCGTCACCAGGACCAGTCCGACCTCGCCGGCCTCGATCATGCGGGCGACCCCGGCGGTGGTGGGCACCGGGGCCGCGCCCGTGAATCCGCCGATGGCCGGCACCTGTCGGCCGCTGCTCACAATGAACGGCGAGGCCAGCGCGGAGGTGAAGGTGACCAGTGGATATAGCGGGTGGCCGGGCGTCTTGGCGAGCTGTGCGTCGAGTTCCCGGGCCGAGGTGAGGGCCGAGGCCATGAAGCCCTGGGTGACCTGCCGGGCTTGCGCCGATTCATAGGGGGTGTCCAGCGGACCGTATCCGTCCGCGACCACCGAGACCGCGGCCGTCGTCGGCGCGGCGAGCGCCGCGACGAGTAGCAGCGCGGTTGCCAATGATTCGCGGACGCGCAGCGCGGCCAGCATGAGCACCACGGTGACGACCACGAGCCCGGCTCGCACCCAGCCGGGCGCGGACGCGGACAGCCACCAGCCGTACGCGGCGGTCGCGGCCACGGCGGCCCACCCCAGCCCGCGCACCCGGCGGTCGTCCGTCTGGCGGAAAGCCTGGGCCCCCATGCCGATCAGGGCCGCGATCGCGGGTGCGAGCACCGCCAGGTAGTAGGGGTTCACCGTCCCGATCATCAGGAAGATCGCCAGGTGGACCATGAGCCAGCCGCCCCACAGCATCAGCGCCGCGGTCTCGCGATCGGTGCGCGGCCGGCGCCGGGCCGCCCAGGCCAGGACGATCAGGCAGACCAGCGCGAGCGGAATCAACCACCCGGTCTCGCGACCGCCGCCGCCCCCGAAGAGATGGTCGAATCGGCTGTCCGGCCCGAGCACCAGCTCCGCGCGGTACCCCGAGCCCTGGCCACCGGTGGTGAAGTTGGCCGACCCCACACTGAATCCGTCATTGGTGCGGCTGGCCGCGTTGTAGACGAAGACCTGCTCGAACAGCGAGTTGTGGTGGCTGCCGTCCACGTACGGCCGATGCCCGGCGGGCAGCAGGCTGACCACCGTCACCCAGCTCAGCGACACCGCCAGCGCGGTCACACCGAACCAGGCCAGACCCGTGATGCGCTGTCGCAGTTCGCCTCTCGGCGCGGCGAGCAGCAGCGCCGCCGCCAGCACCGGGACGATCAGCCAGGCTTGCACCATCTTCGCCTGGAAGGCGAGGCCGATGCACAGCCCGCACCACACCAGATTCCGCACCCGCCCCGACACGATCACGGCCGCCGCCTGATCCGCGGCCAGCACCAGCAGCAGGATCAGCAGGGTGTCGGAGATATTGCCGCGATCGAGCGCGACCACCGCCGGCGCCAGGGCCGCGACCGCCGCCGTGACGAGGGCCGCGTACGGACCGGACAGTCGCCGCACCGCGCGGTAGAGCACGAGCACAGTGAGCATGCCCTCGATGACCTGCGGCAGGAGATACGCCCAGGTGTGCGGCCCGAATACCCGCACCGACAGCGCTTGGATCCAGATCGCGCCCGGCAGTTTGTCGATGCTGATGGTCGCGTCCGGGTCGAAGCCGCGTAGAAGAAGTTGTGCCGGCTCATGCTCATCGAGCGGGCGGCGGCCGAGTAGTAGAGATGTGGAGTCTGTGAGCTGATGCCCCAGGCGTAGAGGATCCCGGCCGTGACGGCGATGCCCAGCAAAGCGGGTCGGGCCCAGCGTGGCTGGTCCGTCGGCCCCCGCAACCATCGTGACCAGTCGGTTCCAGATCGTTCGGGACGTGCGATTACCCCTGTCACAGCCCCAATTTCGGTCCGTTCTCGGTGGGTGTCAAAGGAATTCCACCCGTGGGCGGAGGGCTTGCGGCGGGAATCGTCCGCCCGGCGTATCCGGGGCCCACCGTGGGGTGGATGGTGCGGCCGGACGGCGGTCGGGTCAGCGGTCGGGGTGTCGTGCCGAGAGGGTGACGGCCACATCGATGGGCCGCACCCCGAGCTGTTCGGCGGTCGCGGCGATGGTGGCGTGGATGTCGGCGTCCGCGGTAGGGGCTGGGTCGAAGAGGAGTTCGGCCAATTCGATGGCAGCCAGCGCCTGGGCGCGGGTGAGCAATCGGCCCGGCAGCCAACTAACACGCCAGTCGGTTTCTTTATGGCCGGGAACTCGTTCCGCGAACTCGTCGACAACAGAACTGGTAATCGACCAATCGCAGACGTACACACCGCCAAGGTCGTCCACCCGACCAAGGGTCGCAAGAGCGAGAGCGTGCGAATTGCGTGAATTGCCCCTCTGACCAGCCGATTTGACTTCTGTTCGTAGCAACACGTAACTTATTCCAGGTCAGAGCGACACGGACACCGACCCGGAGCCCCAAGGGCCTGGGAAACGAGGTTGGACGAGGAGCGC
>NZ_JBHZAL010000017.1:0-78166 GCF_042754245.1 Nocardia sp. NPDC059228
TCCTCCACCTCCGCGTCCACCTCACCCCCCTTGCGGTGGGGGGTGCGCTGCTCCCCCCCCCCCCCCCCCCACCACACACTTCGAGACACTGCCTAGCCGCGTGGTCCGAACGGCACCGCCGACAGCGGTGCGGCGTCCGGCGTCATGGTCGCCACCACCGAGATCCCGGCCGCCTGGAAATTCATCAGCGCCCGGGCGATGTGGTTCGCCGACGTGATCAGGATCGCCGCGTGCGCGCCGATGGCGTCCATCAGCTGCGCCGAGAACGCCGCGTTCTGGACCGTCGAATTCGCCTTGGTCTCGGTATGAATGCGGGTGCGGTCGATACCGCGCTCGACCAGCCAGTCCGCCATGGCGTCCGCCTCGGTCACCCCGTTCTGCGGATTGCCGCCGGTCACGATGACCGGGGCCTGCGGCGAGAGCAGGGCCGAGACGTAGCCGGCGTAGAGCCGGGCCATGAGCTCCGGGCGCATCGAGCCGTCGGGCTGCAGACCGTATCCGAGCACCACGATCGCGGTGTCCGGGGTGAACAGCGCGGGCAGGTTCAGGCCCGGCAGGTCCATGCCGGGGATATTGAAGGTCTGCAACGCATTGATGGTCTCCAGCATGTTCTGGGAGAGCTCGGCGATGGAATCGATCTGTACCGGCTGCGGCGGCGCGTCGGCGTGGGCCGGGGCGGCGGCCGCCGCCAGTGCGATGACGGTCGCGCCGGGCAGCAGGGCCCGGATGGCCTTGGTGCGTAACTGATTCGATGTCCTGCGGTGATGGCGGCCGGGCCGGACGCGCCCCAGTTGGGGGCGGACTCCTTGCCACTGACCACTGGGTGAGATTCTCCGATGTCTGCCTGCGTCGAGCATCGCAACCCCCTAGGTAGCCGGGATGTGACTACCGGTCGGTTCACAATCGTCCGAATCATGATCGCGCCGGATCCACTTCTATGGAGGCGATTTCGCGAAATCAGGATTCACATCGTCGCGAGACAGCGTCCGAACAGCGGAAATGTCAAGCCGGACCGGCATTGTCGTGAGATCGGGGTGACCGGTCGGACCGCTCCGAAAGATGTGACCGGCATCACCTCGGATCCGATGTCACACCCGCATGGGCCGCGTCGTCAACCTGACGAAGGCAACGAACGACACAGAGAAAAGAGAGAACAATGACCCGCTTCGCCCTGTACGAGAACGAAGTCGCCGCCAAGTTCAACAAGCGCCTCGTCACCGCCGCCCGCGTCGTCGACGAGTCCAGCCTGCCCAAGGCCACCCAGGAACTGGTGAAGATCCGCGCCTCGCAGATCAACGGCTGCGGCATGTGCCTGGACATGCACACCAAGGACGCCGCCCACGCCGGCGAGACCGCCGTCCGCCTGGCCATGGTCGCCGCCTGGAAGGAATCCACCGTCTTCACCGAGCCCGAGCGCGCGGCCCTCGCCCTCACCGACGAGGGCACCCGCCTCGCCGACGGCGGCGGCATCTCCGAGGACACCTGGGCCCTGGTCCGCAAGAACTACGACGACGACCAGATCGGCGCGCTGATCTCCCTGATCGCCACCATCAACGCCTGGAACCGCCTGAACGTCATCTCCGGCCAGCTGGGCGGCCAGTACGTCCCCGGCCAGTGGTGACCACCTGCCCCCGCCCCAATCACCCTGGGGCGCAAGGGTAGACAGTTCTCGAGTGGCACACCACCGAGGGGGAATCGGTCGAATCCCCGCGGCGGTGTGCCACTCGGCGTTCGGGCCGCGCAACCGACCCGCGAATCGGCTGCCGGGCCCGATCTTTCAGGACGCGCGGCCAACCCCCTGCCCGTGCGGCCGATCGAGCTTGCCCGGCTCGGCCGCGGAAAATCGGTACCGCTTTCCGCGACGCGTCGTTACTGTCATCGTCGCCACCGACGCCCTGGCGCGCAGGTCGTGGGGTGGTCCAGCCGGTGTGGAGGAGTCCGGAGTCCTCGCTTCCCCGTCAAGGAAGAAACCACGGGTTCGAATCCCGTCACTGGTGCAGGTGATGTCGGCCGGGTGCGGTCCGGCAGTCCTCGAAGGCCCGGTCAGCTCTCGAAGGCGGCGCGGTGGGCCGCACACCATTCGGCGAAGGTGCGCGGCGGGCGGCCGAGCAGTTCGGTCACGGTGTCGGTGCGCGCGCCCACGGTGTCGGCGCGCATGAGGGCGAAGCCCGCCACGATCGCCGCGGCCAGCGGCGGGGGAGCGCCGTTCGGGAAGCGGGCCGCCACCGCCTCCTCCGGCGTCGCGGCCTCACGAATCTTGATGTCGCGGACCAGGATTCGGGCGAGGATCGCGACCTGCTCGCCGACGGTCAGGCTCTCCGGTCCGGTGAGGTGATAGGCGGCCCCGGTGTGGCCGGGCTCGGTGAGGCAGCGGGCCGCCACCGCGGCGATGTCGGCAGGATCGATCGGGGCGAAGCGGCCCGGACCGGCGGGGTCGAGGATCGGGTCGCCCGCCCGCAATGCCGGAACCCACTCCAGGGCATTGGACATATACCCGCCCGGACGCAGGATCGTGCACGGAATTCCGCTGGCGCGCACCAGATTCTCGCGCTCGTGGTGCCAGCTGCCCATGGCGGGCAGCGGTTCGACCAGCACGTGGGCGGAGGAAATCATGACGATCCGCTGCACCCCCGCCCGCGTGGCGGCGTGCAGCAGGTTGCGGGTGTGGTCCAGCCCGATGCCCGGGACCAGCAGGAACAGGCCGGTGACTCCGGTCATGGCCCGGTCCAGGCTCGCCGGATCGTCGAGGTCGCCCAGGCGGGTCTCGGTACGCGCGGGCAAGGTCGCCGCCCGTGCCGGATCACGCACCAGGGCACGGAAATCGAGGTCGTTGGCATCGAGGATGCGGGTGAGTTCGCGGCCGATGTTCCCGGTCGCTCCGGTCAGCAGTAACATGGCATCTCCAGATCGTTAGCCGTCTACCGAAAAACGTTAGACGGCTAACGATTGATGGTCAATACCCGCACCCGACCGGAGGCCTCATGTCTTCCCCAGGCTCAGCCGACTTCCTGGACCTGCACGGCCGCACCTCGAAAGCCTTGCGCGCCTTGGCTGATCGCGATATGCGCCGCCTCGGCCTGCACCTCGGTCAGAATCACGTGCTGGCCGTGCTGTGGGAACAGGACGGCCGCACACCGGGGGAGATGGCGGCCGTGCTGAACGTCACCACGCCGACCGTCGTCAAGATGGCCACCCGCATGGCCGCCGCCGGCCTGCTCACCCGCCGCCGCGACGACAGGGACAACCGCCTGGTCCGGCTCTGGCTCACCGACCGCGGCCGCGACCTTCGCGACCCCGTCGAAGCCGACCGGAAGACCCTGTCCGACAAGGTGACCGCCGACCTCACCGACGCCGAGCGCCGCCACCTGATGTCGGCGCTGGAAAAAATCCACCGCGCCGCCACCGACCTCCTCGGCGAACCGCTCGACCACACCGACTCGATCCCGGACTGACCCGGACCCGCGCTGTCCGATCCCGGACCGGCGCTGCCGTCCCGGCCATCACCTAGAGTTGGGCTCATGATTACCGCGATCGTGTTGATCTCCGCCGAACCGGATCGGATTCCGGAGACCGCGCAGGAACTGGCCGACATCAAAGGGGTGGCCGAGGTCTATTCGTGCGCGGGGGATGTGGACCTGATCGCCGTGGTCCGGGTGCGCGACCACGAGGAGATCGCCGACGTGGTCACCGGCCGGATCAACAAGACGCCGGGCGTGCTGCGCACGGCCACCCACATCGCGTTCAAGTCCTACTCGCGCGCGGACGTGGAGGCCGGCTTCTCGATCGGCGAATAGCCGCCCGGGTCAGCGGGTCTGCACGGACGCGCCCAGCGCGGTGCCGGTGTGACCGGGCTCGATGGTGTGCGTGACGCCGCCCTTGCAACCGGGGAACAGGTACACCTGGGCGCGCAGGGCGGTTTCATTGTCGACACTGAGCCGGCGCGGCACGCTGCGGATGGTCACGCAGTCGCCCGGAATGCCGTAGCTGCGGCCGTCCACACTGAGGGTGCCGGGATCGGCGGTCTCGTCGTGAGCCCAGTGAGCGGCGCTCACCGGAATGCCGATGCCCAGGAACACGGCCACCAGGCCGGGTAGCACCACTCCGTATCGCATGTCGAAACTGTAACGCCGCCTCGGTGACGCGAACGGCAAACACACAGCTGGGTGACCCGAACTCTCAGGACACTCGGAGGAACTCTTCCATGAGAGGCCAGGAACCATGTTCGTGAAGGTGTGCGGGCTCACCACCGAGGAACAGATCGACTGGGCCGTCGAGCTCGGCTACTCCGCCATCGGCGTGGTCGGCACGGCCAAGAGCAAGCGATATGTCGAGCCCGCCCGGGCGCGTGAGCTGGCGGCGTACGCGCGCGGCCGGATCCGCTCGTTCGTGGTGGCGTTCGACCGGACCGAGGTCGCCGAGGTGATCGGCGACTTCGACGTCATCCAGCTCTACAACTGGACCGACCTGCCGAATCTGGCCTACTGCTCGGCCGTCGCACCCACCCCGGAACAGGTCTGCGAGTACTTCTTCTACGACGCCAGCACCGGATCGGGCGTCTTCGCCGAATTCCCGGACTGGCTGGAGCAGGTGCCCGGACAGGTGGTGCTGGCCGGTGGCCTCAGCCCCGGCAATGTCGCCGAGGTGATCACGACCCATCGGCCGTTCGGCGTCGACGTCTCCAGCTCGGTCGAAACCGCCCCTGGCATCAAGAGTTTCGATGCCATGAGTCGTTTCAAGCAGGCCGTGGACTCCGTGTCCGAACCGGGGGCCTGAAGCCCCCCGGGTCAGTTCGCGCCGAGCCCGTTGGAGACGGTGACCCAGCGATCCAGCAGGGCCGAGGCCGCACCCGAATCCACGGTCTCGGCCACCCGCTTCAATGCCGCGGCCAGCTTGGTGTGCAGATCGTCGTCCACCTCCGCGGCGGACAGCTCGAACGCCACCAGCGCCGCCGCCGAATTCAGCAGCACCGCGTCCCGCACCGGGCCCGGGTCGCCGGCGAACATGGTGCGCGCGATCTCCGCGTTCATCACCGCGTCGCCGCCGCGCAGTGCCGAAGGATCCACCCGCTCGATGCCGAGTTTGGTTGGGTCGATGGTGGTTTCGTGCAACCGGCCGCCCGCGACCACCCACACATCGGTGGTGTCGGCGGTGGTGATCTCGTCGAGGCCGTCGTTGCCGCGGACCACCAGCGCCGAGGCGCCGCGTTCGGCGAACACGCCCGCGATGACCGGCACCAGATCCGGGAAAGCGCAGCCGATCAGGCCCGCGCTGGGCTGGGCCGGATTGGTCAGCGGCCCCAGAATATTGAAGACCGTCGGAATCCCGATCTCACCGCGCGCCTGACTCGCGAACCGCAGCGAGGGATGGAACACCGGCGCGAAACAGAACCCGATGCCGGTCTGCCGCACGCACTCGGCCACCGATTGCGGTCCGAGCGCGATCTTCACGCCCAGCGCCTCCAGCACGTCCGCGCCGCCGCTCTTGGACGAGGCCGCCCGGTTGCCGTGCTTGATCACCGGAATCCCGCTGGCCGCCACCACGATCGAGGACATGGTGGAGATGTTCACGCTGCCCGAGCGGTCGCCGCCGGTGCCGACGATGTCCACCGCCGCGCCCTCGAACGGCACCCGCTTCGCGTGCGAGAGCATGCCGGTGGCCAGGCCGCTCAGCTCGGTCGGGGTCGGGCCCTTCATCTTCAGGGCCACGCCGAAGGCCGCGATCTGCGCGGAGGTTGCGTTGTCGGAGAAGATCTCGTTCATCGCCCACGCGGCCTCATCCGAGGACAGATCGTTGCCGTCGGTGAGGATGCCGAGAATTTCTCTCCAGCTGCGCGCGCTCATTGCCTTCTCTTCCCGTTGCCGGTCCACGCCGGACACCAGTGTTGTTGGGGCAAGCCTAGTGTGCGGGGCTAGTTCTTTCCGCCAGGACCGGCGGCGGGCTGCAGGGCGTCCCAGCCGAGGACATGGCCGTCGTAGCGATGGGCGATTCCCGTCATGCGGGAACGCTCCTGGGAGCAGTGCAGGGCGTCGAGCACCTGCACGCGCTGCAACACCAGGTTCGCGGGGTCGGCGGCGTCCACCGAGGCGGTGTCATAGCCGATCTGCGCGGCGATGACTTGCACCTCACCGACGCGGTCGGCGGGAACCCGGAGGTGATGCCGAAGGACTACTGGATCGTCCGATGTCCACTGCAGAGCCTTGCCGAGGGCCGCCGAACAGGCTTCGGCGTCATCGAAACTCGATGCCACCACCACCAGATCCGGCCGTGTCGGGTCCAGTTCCGCTGCCCCGCCGCGTCCGGCTATCCGCCGCCACCACGATTTCACGCTCATACATCCCTCTCCACAGGGCTCAGCTTCCTCTTACCTGCGCAATCTAGGCTCATCCGGGACACGCCGAGAGCCCGGCCAGACGAGCGCTCGCCCTGGGCTTTCCGACACGTACGACAAAGTTTCGTACCCGCCTACGCCTGTCGTACTACGACAAGTCATACTTACCGGCGTGACGACCGCAGTAGGGACCCCAGGATCGGCCATTACCCAGCGTGTGCATTCGCTGAACCGGCCCAACATGGTCAGCGTCGGTACCATCATCTGGCTGTCGAGCGAGCTGATGTTCTTCGCCGGCTTGTTCGCCATGTACTTCGTTGCTCGCGCGCAGGCGCACGGAAACTGGCCGCCGGAGCCGACCGAGCTGAACATGAAGCTCGCCGTGCCGGTGACCGCGGTGCTGATCGCCTCCTCCTTCACATGCCAGATGGGCGTGTTCGCGGCGGAGAAGGGTGACGTCTTCGGCCTGCGCCGCTGGTACCTGCTGACCTTCCTGATGGGTGCGTTCTTCGTCGGTGGCCAGGCCACCGAGTACCACGCCCTGTACTCGGAGGGCACCTCGATCTCCAGCAGCGTGTACGGCTCGGTGTTCTTCATCACCACGGGCTTCCACGGTCTGCACGTCATCGGCGGTCTCATCGCGTTCGTGTTCCTGCTGATCCGCACCAAGCTCAGCAAGTTCACCCCGGCGCAGGCCACGGCGGCGATCGTCGTCTCCTACTACTGGCACTTCGTCGACATCGTCTGGATCGGCCTCTTCGCCACGATCTACTTCGTCCGCTAGCACCGGACGTGCCGAGGCCCAGCCCGCGTCGGCAACCCAGAAACTTGTACAAGTCGGTTCCGTCTACTCCAAAGGGACACAGATGAGTTCATCTCCCCCGTCAGCGCCAGATCCCGAGGGGATCGGCCAGGCCACCAAGATCCGCAAGCAGCGCCGGATGCGCCGGAAGCTGGCCGGCGGTCTGGTCCTCCTGATGGGCCTCGTCGGAGCCGGCTTCGCGGCGTCGGCCCTGACCCCGCAGGCTCAGGTCGCCACCGCGAAAGAGGACCAGTCCGCGCTGATCCGCGAGGGCAAGCAGATCTACGACACCTCCTGCGTCACCTGCCACGGTGCCAACCTGCAGGGTGTCCAGGATCGCGGCCCCAGCCTGATCGGCGTCGGTGAGGCCGCGGTCTACTTCCAGGTTTCCACCGGTCGTATGCCCGCCGCCCGCAACGAGGCGCAGATCGTGCGCAAGCCCCCGAAGTTCGACGCGCACCAGACCGACGCGCTCGGCGCGTACGTCCAGTCCCAGGGCGGCGGTCCCACCGTGCTGCGCGACAGCAACGGCGAGATCGCGCAGGAGTCCATCGTCGAGGACCGTGACCTCGGCCGCGGTGGCGAGCTGTTCCGCATGAACTGCGCCTCCTGCCACAACTTCACCGGCAAGGGTGGCGCGCTGTCGTCCGGCAAGTTCGCGCCGCCGCTGGAAGAGGCCACTGAGCAGCAGCTCTACCTGGCCATGCTGACCGGCCCGCAGAACATGCCCCGGTTCTCCGACCGGCAGCTGACGCCGGACGAGAAGAAGGACATCGTCGCCTACATCAAGGACCGCATGGAGACCCCGTCCGAGGGCGGCTACGGCCTCGGCGGCTTCGGTCCCGCGACCGAGGGCCTGGCCATCTGGGTCGTCGGCATCGTGGTCCTGGTCGGCTCCGCGATGTGGATCGGTTCCCGGTCATGAGTGAACAGGAGCGAAACAGCATGGGGGACAACCCCACCGAACCCACCGATGAGCAGCTCGACGCCATGTCGCGGGACGAGCTGGTCAAGCTCGGCACCGAGCTGGACGGCGTCGACGTCGCCTACCGTGCCCCGCGCTGGCCGGTCCCGGGTACCCGGGCCGAGAAGCGCGCCGAGCGCCGGGTGGCGCTCTGGTTCGGCATCTCCGCGCTCGCGGGTGCCGCGCTGATCGGTGTCTTCCTGTTCTGGCCCTGGGAGTACAAGGGCCGTCACCAGGACGGCAACGGCATGTACACGCTGACCACCCCGCTCTACGGCCTCACCCTCGGCATCGCCGTGCTGGCCGTCGGCGTCGCGGTGGTGCTGATCCGCAAGCACTTCATCCCCGCCGAGATCTCCATCCAGGACCGCCACGACGGCGCGTCCAAGGAGGTCGACCGGCGCACCCTGGTCGCGCAGCTGCAGGACGCCGCCGAGACCTCGACCCTGGGCCGCCGCAAGCTCATCACCCGCACCGCGGGCCTGGGCGTGGGCGTCATGGGCGTCGGCGCGCTGCTCGTCTTCGTCGGCGGCATGATCAAGAACCCGTGGGCCAAGCGCGACAAGTCGCCGCTGTGGGTCTCGGGCTGGACCCCGGACTACCCGGGCGAGACCATCTATCTGCGTCGCGACACCGGCCGTCCCGAGGACATCGTCCTGGTCAAGCCGGAGGATCTGGACGCCGGCGCCATGGAGACCGTCTTCCCCTGGAAGGAATCCTGGCGCGGTGACGAGCACAAGACGCTGGAATCGCTGCGCGGCATCCGCAACGCGGTCATGCTGATTCGCTTGCGCACCCACGATGCCGAGCACGCCATCAAGCGCAAGGGCCAGGAGAGCTTCAACTTCGGCGACTACTTCGCCTACTCGAAGATCTGCACCCACCTCGGCTGCCCCACCTCGCTGTTCGAGCAGCAGACCAACCGGATCCTGTGCCCCTGCCACCAGTCGCAGTTCTCCGCGACCGAGTGGGGTAAGCCGGTCTTCGGTCCCGCCGCGCGTGCGCTGCCGCAGCTGCCGATCACCGTCAACGCCGATGGCTACCTGGTCGCCCAGCACGACTTCATCGAGCCCCTCGGCCCGGCCTACTGGGAGCGTCGTTCATGAGCCCTAGCAAAGTGGCCGTCCAGGCCAACGAGATGGACGAGCGTTACCGCCTCGCGGCGTTCGCCAAACGATCGATCAACAAGGTCTTCCCGACCCACTGGTCGTTCCTGCTCGGTGAGATCGCGCTGTACGCGTTCATCATCCTGCTGCTGTCGGGTATCTACCTGACGCTGTACTTCGACCCGTCCATGTCGGAGACCGTCTACCAGGGCGCCTACCAGCCCCTGCGCGGTGTCACCATGTCGCGGGCCTACGAGACCGCGCTGAACATCTCCTTCGAGGTGCGCGGCGGTCTGTTCGTGCGCCAGGTGCACCACTGGGCGGCGCTGCTGTTCGCGTCGTCGATCATCATCCACCTGTTCCGCATCTTCTTCACCGGCGCTTTCCGCAAGCCGCGTGAGGCCAACTGGGTGATCGGCTCGCTGCTGCTCATCCTGGCCATGTTCGAGGGCTTCTTCGGCTACTCGATCCCGGACGACCTGCTCTCCGGCACCGGTCTGCGCGCCGCCTTCGGTGGTATCACCATGGGCATCCCGGTCATCGGCACCTGGATGCACTGGCTGATCTTCGGCGGTGATTTCCCGGGCACCATCATCATTCCGCGTCTGTACATCGCGCACGTGCTGCTGCTGCCGGGCATCATCCTGGCGCTCATCGCCGCGCACGTCGCGCTGGTGTGGTACCAGAAGCACACCCAGTTCCCCGGACCGGGCCGCACCGAGAAGAACGTCGTCGGCGCCCGCATCATCCCGGTGTTCGCCGCCGACCAGGGTGCGTTCTTCGCCTTCACCCTGGGTGTCGTCGCCATCATGGGTGGCGTGTTCCAGATCAACCCCATCTGGAACCTGGGTCCCTACAACCCGTCTCAGGTCTCGGCGGGTTCGCAGCCGGACTTCTACATGATGTGGACCGACGGCATGGCGCGTCTCATGCCGCCGTGGGAGCTGTACCTGGGCCGCTACACGGTCCCGGCGCCGTTCTGGGTCGCGCTGATCATGGGTGCGGTGTTCGCTGTGCTGATCGCCTACCCGTGGATCGAGAAGCGCCTCACCGGCGACACCGCCCGCCACAACCTGCTGCAGCGTCCGCGCGACGTGCCGGTCCGCACCGCCATCGGTGCCATGGCCATCGCGTTCTACCTGGTGCTGACCCTGGCGTGTGTGAACGACATCCTGTCGCTCAAGTTCGACATCTCGCTGAATGCGACGACCTGGTTCTTCCGCATCGCGCTGCTGCTGGCCCCGCCGCTCGCATACTTCGCGGCGTACCGGTTCTGCATCGGCCTGCAGCGCAGTGACCGTGCGGTGCTCGAGCACGGCATCGAAACCGGTGTCATCAAGCGGCTTCCGCACGGTGAGTACATCGAGGTGCACCAGCCGCTGGGTCCGGTCGACTCGCACGGCCACCCGATCCCGCTGGAGTACCAGGGCGCCCCGGTGCCCAAGAAGATGGCCAAGCTGGGTTCCGCGGGCAAGCCCGGCACCGGCTCCTTCCTGCGCGCCGACCCCGCGTCGGAGCAGGCGGACCTGGTCGCCGTCGCCCACGAGGAAGAGCACAAGATGCTCGAGGTGCTGGAGGAGGCGCAGAACGCCGCCGCCGGCAAGCACGAGCACTGATCCTCGCCGTCACACGGGAAGGCCCCGAGTCGAATTCGACTCGGGGCCTTCCCCGTTCCGGGACTCGGCCGATCGGATGACAAGGTGACCGGGACCTGTTAGCTTCCGGACTATGGCTGTCCAGCCGGATCGACGGGCGGTCGCCCGGCCCGCGGTGGCGACCCGCTATGCGGTGGAGACCGGTCGGGCACAGGGGATTCCAGCCTCGGCCTGCCTGGCCGGGACGGGGCTGCGGCGCAGTGACCTGGAAGAACCGGGCGCACAGGTGCGGTCGGGGCAGGAACTGCGGGTCATCCGGAATCTGATCGCGCACGGGGGAGACCCGGCCGAACTGGGGGCCGCGACCGGGCGGCGGTACGCGCTCCCCGGCGCGGGGATCGTGGGCTACGCCATGATGACGAGTCCGACCGTGCGGGAGGCGATCCGGCTGCTGCCCGGGTACTTCGCGGTGACCTCCGTCCGATTCGGGCCGTCGTTCACCGAGACCGAGGCGGGGCTGGCGGTCACAGCCGGGGACGGGGAGGTGCGCGGCGAAGTGCGGGCGTTCCTGCTGGCCCGCGATCTGACCGCCGCCTGCACGCTGGTCTCGGCGCTGGTCGCCGACACCGATGTGCTGTTCGGCCTCGAATTCGGGCCCGGCCGAGGCGGGTTCACCGTGCCGCCCGAGGTGCTCGCACACCCCGCCCGGCCGCCGGACGCGCACACCGGTGCGCTGTGCATCCAGCAGTGCGAGCTGGCTCTGGACCGCCGGCATCGATACACCGGTCCGGCAGCGCAGGTGCGCCGAGTGCTGCTACGGACCCCCGCGACCGCGCCGTCGCTCGCCGAGGTCGCCCTGGAACTCACACTGTCCGAACGCGGACTGCACCGCCGACTCGCCGACCAGCACATCAGCTTTCGCGGCCTGGTCGATCAGATCCGGCAGCAGCTCGCTGCCGAACTCTTCGAGCTCGGACTCACCACCGAGACCGTCGCCCGCATGGTCGGTGCACCTGCCCAGCCCATTTTCGGCCCTGGTTACCGAGGGCGCCCGGGCGCCCAGCCCGGCCGAACCCACGACATCCCGCGCTAGCGAGGGAGTCGACAGTGCGCGATCGGGTTCCTGCCGACGTGCCGCACTCGCGGTCGGCGCTGACCCACTTCGGCGGCTAACCCTGCGGCGCAGCCGGATTCGGCCTGGTCCACACCAGTGAGAACCGCCACAGTACGTGCCGTCGGTAGCGCACGCCCGGCAAGATCTCGGCGGCCGTCCGCCGCGTTTCGGCATAGGTCTGCGGTGGCGGCCACACCACCGGCGAGGGGTGTGCCCACTGCGCCCGGAACAGCCGGTCCTTGAAACTGGTGAGCAGGGCGGCGGCCTCCCACGGGAGATCCGCCGGAAAGTCGTTGCGCGCCATGCCCACCACGGCCAGGGTTCCGCCCGGCCGCAGCAGCTCCCGCATCCGGGTGAGCGCCTTGACGGTGTCCATGTGGTGCAGAGCCGCGATGGACACGATGCCATCGAACGACTCCGGCTCGAAGGGGTACTCGAGGAAATCCGCCTGGAGATAGGTGACGTCGTCCGCCCCGGACTGGTCCCGGGCCAGCTCGATACTCCGCGCGTCGGGATCGATCCCGGTCACCGCGGCCCCGCCCCGTCGAATCCGCCTGGCCAGCATGCCTTCCCCGCACCCGACGTCCAGCACCTCCCGCGCCCCCGCGACCGCCGCCGCCAGCAGTGGGTGGTACTCGATGTTGTGATTCCAGCGCTCCGCATCTGGCACATACATCCCGCCATTCTGGCAGCGCGCCGCTTCCGCCGCCCGCACGTTCCGGTACTCACATCCGCACCTACCCCCGGAATGGCCTCGAAGCCGCGCGTTTTCACCGCGCTGGTCATCAGCCTCGTGGGGACTGGTCCGGGGTGGTGATCTGGGCGGCGGCTTCGGCGCGGGTGACCCAGTCGAGCCAGGCGCCCGCGCCGCGGCGGGGTTCGCCGTAGCCGTCGGTGGTGCGGACGATGCGGGTGCCGGGCTGTTCGAGCCAGCGGACCAGCAGGCCCGCCTCCTCTGGAAGTGCCCCGCGCAGTGGGGGATAGGCGGGGTCGCCGTCCGGGCCGGGGAGGCGGGGCGGGATGACGGTTTCGGCGGCGGCCGCCAGGCGATCCACCACCGCCATGGGGGAGATGCCGCGCACGGCGGTGCCCGCGGCGGCCAGGCGGGCGTGGCGGATGATCGCGAACTCCCAGCCACCCGCACCGTCGGGGCGGGCAGCTATCAGTTCCGGGATGGCCGCCAGGGCGGCCAGGCGCTGCGTGCGGCGCAGGGCACGGATCAGCGTCACGGTGCGATCCCGCAGCCGCGCTGCGGCCTCGAAATGTTCTGCGGTGGAAAGGCTTTCGAGCCGCTCGGCAATCGCGTGCAGCAGGGCGTCGTCGGCGCCCGCGAACAGGGCGCGGACCATGGCCGGAGCTCGCTCGTACTCCTCTATATATAGGGGGCTGCCGTGGGCGCTCGCGGGGCAACCGCCGACCACTGCCGGCGGGCAATCGTGGCGGCCGGTGCGCGGGATGCGGGTGGTGCAGGTGCGCAGGCCGGACTGTTCGGCGACGGTGGCGGCGATCTCCAGCGCGTCGGCGCGAGAGGTGAACGGGCCCAGCGCGTCCCGGGCCGGGGTGCGCGAGACCGCGAACCGCGGGAACGGCTCGTCGGTCAACGTCAGCCACCAGGCGCGTTGCGGGAACTTCGATCGCCGGTTGTAGGGCGGGGTGTGGGCGAGCAGCAGCCGCAGCTCCCGCACACCCGCCTCCAGGCCGTGTGAGCACTCGACATGGTCGACCCGGGTGGCCAGCTGCACCATCTCGCGCATGCGCGGGCGGGTGTCGGAACCGGTGAAGTAGGTGCGGACACGACGGCGCAGATTCACCGCCGTCCCGATATAGAGGACTTCGTCCGACGGCCCGCGGAACAGGTACACCCCCGGCGTGGCCGGAAGATCCGCCGCCATCACACGTTTCGCGCGTTGGCGGCGTGTCACCTCGGGCAGATAGTCGAGCAGCTCGGTGAGACTCTGCACCCCCTGGTTGCCCACCCGGGCGATGAGTGCGTGCAGCACGTCCACCGTGGCGCGGGCGTCGTCGAGGGCGCGGTGCGTGGGCCGGGTCTCGGCGCCCAGCAGCTGGGCCAGGTACCAGAGCTTGGCCGAGGGCGCTTCGTCCTTGCCGAGCACCCGCCGCGCCAGCTGGACCGTGCACAACGTTTGGAAAGCGGGCCAGGGCAATTCGCACCGGGCTGCGGCGGCCTTCAGGAATCCGGTATCGAAGCGGGCATTGTGGGCGACCAGCACCGCACCGCGCGCGAATTCCAGAAACCCGGGCAGCACCTGCTCGATGCGCGGCGCGTCCACCACCATGGCGGTCGTGATCCCGGTGATCTGCACGATCTGCGGCGGAATCGCGCAGCCCGGATTCACCAGGGTCGCGAACTCGCCGAGCACCTCGCCGCCGCGCACCTTCACCGCGCCGATCTCGGTGATCGAGTCGCCCTCCGGGCTGGTGCCGGTCGTCTCCAGGTCCACCACCACGAACGTCGTGTCATAGAGCGGGGTTTCGAGCTCGTCGAAGGCCAGCTGTCCGGACACGGACGGGAAGCCTAGGCGCAGGGTCCGACAACCTTTCCCCGCCAAGGCATTCACCGGAGCTCCAGAGGTCCAGATCAAGGCTCAGCCATGACCGACTCCGACGTTCCGGTGTTCACCACCACCAGCAGCAACCGCACCATCACCGTGACCGCCACCGATGCCGGCCAGATCATCGAACTCCGTTTCGAGGCCGCCGAATACGGCCGTGGCGCCGCCGTCCTGGCCGCCGAGATCGTGCGCCTGGCCGCCGAGCAGGCGTCGTGACCGTCTCCGGGAACGCGTGATCCGGCACTTTTCGCAGGTCGGGCCGGGAACTCGGGCAGGGCCCCGGGAGTTGCTCCGCGCGACCTGGGAAAGTTCTGAATAAGTGGTGGAGATTCTCGAGATGAAATCCCCAAAATGCGGAAATATGCGAGATTGTGGTCAGGGTCACAGTTATTCGGAAAGTGAATCAATCATGGGTGTGGGGGTGGTCGGTTCGCGCCGGCCTCGGGGGTATGCCGCACCGCTATCCTGCGGTCGGGCGTGTCGCGTGGGCGTGTCGGAATCGCCCAGGTCGGCGGCCATGGCTCTGACCTTGTGTTATGCGTAATTTGTCGAGGTCGGGAGGGCCTCGGGTGAGCGCTGGCTACTTGCCGGTAGCTATCGGTGCGCTCCCTGGAAAATGGCCGCTGTTATTGTTTCGTGATTGCTGTGACGTTTATCGCACCGAAATGGGGTCGCGTAACAATTTCGACCGATGGGCCGTCCGTCTCGGCTTTACAAAGCACCGTTATGGACTCGTAATCTTCCTGAGACCTCGCGGAGTCCGACGCACCACCGGGTGCGGCGTCGCGGGGGAGATTGGAAGTACCTCATCATGGCGACCACCACCGTCAAGCGACAGGTCCAGGGCATGCAGCGCACTGCGCGTCGTGCCGCTGCGGCCGGTGCCGTCGGCGCCGCCGCGGTGAGCGCGCTGCTGCTGCCAGCGACCCCCGCGTCGGCCCAGCCGGTGAACACTCCGGTCGGCACCATCGACGTGCCCGACCAGATCCAGCTGCCCGCCGGCATCCCGGGCCTCCCGGTCAACATCCCCGCCATCCCCGGCATCATCACCCCGTGGGGCCCGGCCGCCCCCGCGCCGCAGAGCGGCCCGCGTCAGGCCGCGGTCAACGCCGCCCTGAGCCGCGTCGGCGACCCCTACGTCTACGGCGCCGCCGGCCCGGACGCCTTCGACTGCTCCGGGCTGGTGCAGTGGTCCTACGCGCAGGCCGGAGTCAGCCTGCCGCGCACCAGCTATGAGCAGCTCAACACCGGCAGCCCGGTGTCGTTCGACGATCTGCAGCCCGGCGACGTGGTGTCGTTCTACGGCGGCAGCCACTCCGGCATCTACGTCGGCGACGGCAATGTGGTGCACGCGTCGACCTCGGGTCAGCCGGTGAAGGTCGCCCCGGTCTCCTCGATGCCGTTCGCGGGCGCGCGCCGCATCTGATCCCCTGCTCGACCGGGGAGTCTTCCCCGTGGCCGACCGCAGGCGGCCGACCTGCGGAAGAGGCGGCGACCGTGATGATTCCGTGGCCTGCTGGACACAAGCGGTCGCCGTTTCGTAATCTTACCGAGACCTTCTGAACCGGCTCGGGGTAAGAGAACGGGACGACACCAACGGTGGCAGCGCAGCAGCGACATCATCGGACACACAGTCAGCGAACCAGGCGACTGGTGGGTGAAGCCCTCACGGTAGGTGCACTCATGGTCGGCACCTACGGCACCCTGGGCCTCGGATCCGCGACAGCCGACCCGGCCTCCGCACCGGCATCTGCTGGGGAAGCGGTGCAGCGGCTCATCGATCTGTCGCGGCAATCCGAACAGCTCAATCAGCAGGCGCTCGACGCGCAGTCCGATCTGGACACCAAGGCCACCGCCGCCGGCGTCGCCGACCAGCGGGCCGCCGACGCGGCCGCCACCCTGGACGCGGCCAAGGCGGAAATCCGTCGCTACCAACCGGTCATCGATCGGGCCGCGACCTCCGCGCTGCTCGGCAGCCGCACCAATCGGCTCACTTCGCTACTGGTCAGCAATTCGCCGCAGCAGCTGCTCGACCAGATGTCCATCGTGGACTTCGTGGGCGCGCGCACGAATGATCAACTGGGCCAGTACGAGAAGGCCACCGACGCTGCCTCGGTCGCCGAGGCCGCCGCCCGCTCCGCCGCCGACACCGCGCGCGCCGCCAGCGCCGCCGCCGACGCGGTCCGCAAGGACCTGGAATCCAAACGTGCTGCGCTGCAAGGATCCATGGCTCAGGTGATCGCCGCCTGGGGTCAGCTCTCCGCCGGTGACAAGTCCGCGCTCGCGGGCTCCATGTTCCCGCCCGGCTTCGATCGCGACAGCCTGCTCCGCGGCCTGGTGCCCGGTTCCGGCACCAGCGCGCTGGCCGCGGGCCTCACCCGCGTCGGCGATCCCTATGTCTGGGGCGCCACCGGTCCCGACCAGTTCGACTGCTCCGGCCTGGTGCAGTGGGCCTTCCACCAGGTCGGCAAGAACGTGCCGCGCACCAGCCAGCAGCAGTCCAGCTACGGCACGCCGGTCGACGAGAAGGACCTCCAGCCCGGAGACGTCGTCTTCTTCTACTCTGACATCTCGCATGTGGGCATCTATGCCGGCAACGGATTGATGCTGCACGCTTCGACTTTCGGCATACCGGTTCAGGTCGCGCCGATGAGCTCCACACCGTTCCATTCGGCGCGCCGGTTCTGAGCTCTCGCGGACCCGGCATGAGTGGTCAGGACCCGGAGGAGGCAGCTTGCGGAACCACGTGGGGTCCCCACTCGTGCCCGATGTGCAGAGCATGATCACGACGAGGTGGCGATGAGCGCGCTGCGGCAGATGCGCGGCTGGCTGTCGGCGCGGCGGCGGTTCCAGTTCGTCGCCACCCTGGTCATGGTCAGCGCGCTGACGGCGGCCTGCGGGGCGCTGCTCATGCTGCCGAACTCGGTGCTGCCCAAGCTGCGTGCGGTGGTACCGGGGCAGGACTCGGGTCAGGCCACGGCCTCCGATCCTCAGGTGCCGCAGGTGAAGCGGACCATGGAGGGCTACGGCAGGGTGGTTGCCGAGACCACGGCTACCGGCTCCGGGCGGATCGGTGTCGTGCTCGGTCATTCCGGGCAGCGCGCCGATATCGATGTGCTGGCAGGCGAACTCGCGGCGAGCACCGCCGCGGTCACCGCGCTGTGGGGTCCGGACTGGAATCAGGCCCCCGTCGTGGTGGTGGCGTCCAGCGTCTCCGAATTCGCCGCCCTCACCCACGCCGCCGGTGACGTGCCCGCCGAGGTCGCGGCCTCGACCGTCGCCGACCCCTTCCGCCCCGGCGCCCAACTGACCGGCCAGCGCGTGGTTTTCGGACCCGACGCCGGACGCCGCTTGGGACCCGACGGCCTGCGCTCGGTGCTGCGGCACGAACTCACCCACATGGCCTCGCGCGCGGTCACCGTCGACGGCTCCCCGATGTGGACGCTCGAGGGCTTCGCCGAGTATTCGGCCCATCGCAACCTGCGCCGGCCCATCACCGATATCGCCCCCACCCTGACCACCCGCGCCCGCGCCGGCGACCTCCCCGCCGACCTCCCGCCCGACGCCATGTTCGAGCCCACCAGCGGCCAAGCCTCCCTGGCCTACGAACAGGGCTGGTCCGTCTGCGCTTTCATAGCCGACCGGTACGGCGACCCGAAACTCGTCGCGCTCTACCGCCAACTGGCGTCGGGCCCGAAGGACCGCGCCGCCGTCGACACCGCCCTGCGCGCCACCCTCGGCACCGGCTACCAGGACCTCGTCACCGATTGGCGCGCCTGGCTCGCCACCCGCACCGCCGAAGGCGCGTAGCGCTCGGAGGCCCGGGGGTGCGAGGTTTCGGGGTGGGAGGAGTGCGGGCCCCGGGTGCAGTAGGTTTGACGGCATGGGGCGAACTCTGCTGGTTACCAATGATTTCCCGCCGCGACCGGGTGGGATTCAGTCGTATCTGCATGCGCTCGCCCGGCAGCTGCCCGCCGACGAGCTGGTGGTGTACGCGCCGCGGTGGCGGGGCGACAGTCACTGGAAGTTCGATGCGCAGCAGCCCTTTCAGGTGGTCCGGCATCCGACGACACTGATGCTGCCGACGCCGCTGGTGGCGCGGCGGGCCAAGAAGCTCATGCGCGATGAGAAGTGCGATCGGGTGTGGTTCGGGGCGGCGGCGCCGCTGGCGCTGCTGTCGCCGGTGCTGCGCCAGGCGGGCGCGGAGCGGATCCTGGCGTCCACGCACGGGCACGAGGTGGGCTGGTCGATGTTGCCGGCGGCGCGGCAGGCGCTGCGGGTCATCGGCGATCACACCGATGTCGTCACCTATGTCAGCAAATACACGCGGCGGCGGTTCTCGTCCGCGTTCGGGGCGCAGGCCGCGCTCGAATACCTGCCCCCCGCCGTGGATTCGGAGGTGTTCAAGCCGGATCCGGCCGCCCGCGCCGAACTGCGGGCCCGCTACGGGCTGGGGGACCGGCCGACCATTCTGTGCCTGTCGCGGCTGGTGCCGCGCAAGGGCCAGGACCTGCTGATCACGGCCATGCTCGAGATTCGCAGGCGGGTCGACGGGGCGGTGCTGGTCATCGCCGGCGGCGGGCCGTACGAGCAGAAGCTGCGGCAGTTCGCCGAGGTCATGGGCCTCGGCAATGACGTGGTCTTCGCCGGACGCGTCCCGTCGGGCGAGCTCGCCGCCCACCACACCATCGCCGACGTGTTCGCCATGCCGTGCCGCACCCGTGGTTTCGGCCTGGACGTCGAGGGCCTGGGCATCGTGTTCCTGGAGGCCTCCGCCACGGGAGTGCCGGTGGTGGCGGGCAATTCCGGTGGCGCGCCGGAAACCGTGCGCGAGGGTGAGACCGGACGGGTGGTGAACGGCCGCTCCGCCGAAGAGCTCACCGACGCCATCGTCGACATCCTCTCCGACCGGGACGCCGCCGCCCGTATGGGCGCGGCCGGACGCGCCTGGGTGCAGCAGCAGTGGCGCTGGGACCTGATGGGCGCGCGACTACAGCATCTACTGAATCCGACAGAAACCGCACTGAGACAACACTGAAAGGTTCGCGGCCGTCTCGATTCTGGACCGACGGAGCGGGGGAGCGAAGCGGAGGAGCGGAGGAGGGAAGCATCGAGACTTCGGGGCCGCGAACCCGCCCGGAGCGAAGCGTAGGGCAAGATAGGCACCGTGAGCAGTATCCAGGTTGCCGACCAGACATTCGTCGCCGCGCCGGGCACGGCCGTGGCCGAGGTGCTGGCCGATCGTGCCCGCTGGCGCCGCTGGTGGCCCGACCTGCAGTTGCAGGTCCGGGAAGACCGGGGTGACAAGGGAATTCGCTGGACCGTCAGCGGTGGTGCGGACGGCACCATGGAGGTCTGGCTGGAGCCCATGCTGGACGGCGTCATCATGCACTACTTCATGCACGCCGAACCCCGCGGCGGCATCGGCGGTATGTCCGGACGTGAGCTGCTGGCCCTGAACCGGACTCGCCGCGTCGCGGGCAAGGCCATGTCCTTCGAGATCAAGGCCCGCCTCGAGGCGGGGCGCAAGGCCGGGGTCGCTCCCGCGGCCGCTCACTAGAAAGGAAGCGTTGCCGCCCATGGCCGATCGAACTCAGAGGTCGATCGTGATCGACGCCCCCTCGGATCGAGTGATGGCGGTCATCGCCGACCTGGAGTCGTATCCGGAATGGGTCTCCGCGGCCCGCTCGGTCGAGGTGCTGGACAAATCGCCGGACGGCCGCGCCCGCACCGCCCGCTTCGTGCTGGACGCCGGCGTCGTGAAGGACACCTATACCCTGTCCTACACCTGGCGGCCCGACGGCCGTGCGGTGAGTTGGAGCCTGGTGTCGGGTGACCTGCAGAAGGCACAGGACGGCACCTACGAGTTGATCGCGCTGCCCGACGGCACCACCCAGGTGGTCTACGAACTGACCGTGGATCTGAACATCCCCATGATCGGCATGTTCAAACGCAAAGCGGAGAAGGTCATCACCGACACCGCCCTCAAGGAACTCAAGAAACGGGTCGAAGGCTGACCGCCGGCGGTACCGAACGCTCGCCGCACCCCGCCACCCGCGTCGAGCTGTTCATCGGCAAGGGCGGTGTCGGAAAAACAACCCTGGCCTGCGCGACCGCACTCGCCTACGCCCGCAACGGCCGCCGCGTCCTGCTGGCCTCCCTGGACCAGGCCCACTCCCTCGGCGATGCCCTGGGATACCGCCTGCGCCACGGCGCGACCCCCGCGGTCGCCACTCTGCCGCTCCCCATGTTCCACAGCCCGGCACCGGCTTTCGCGGACGTCCGTGGCCCCGACGCCGAGCCGGCGCTGGATGTCATCGAGGTGGATTCGCTTGCGCTGCTGGAGGATCGGTTCCGGCAGGTGCTGGTCATGGCGTCCGGGGCCGGGCACGAGCACGGATTCGATCTGGGGGCACTGGATCCCGCGGAGCTGACCGGGCTGCCGGGGGTGCAGGAACTGCTGGCCATGCTGGAGATCACGCGGTTCGCCAACGACGCGCGGTGGGATGTGATCGTGGTGGACTGCCCGCCGTCGGCGGACATGCTGCGCATCGTCACCATGCCGGACACCGTGCTCGGTTACCTGGAGCGGGTGTGGCCCGCGCACACCAGGACGATGGAGGCGATCGGCGCGGACTTCCGCAAGGCGGTGCTGGCGGTGACCGTCGAGCAGATCGTGCAGGCGGTGACGGAAGCCCGTGACCTGCTGGCGGATCAGGCCCGCACCGGTGCCCGCCTGGTGACCGCCGCGGAACTGGTCGCGGTGGCCGAGTCGGCGCGGGTGCGCTCGGCGGCGGCGCTGCTGGGTCTCCGCCTGGACGCGGTGCTGGTGAACAAGGTGCTCCCCGAGATGCCCGCCCCGCATCCGGTCGAGCCGCCGCATCCGGCGGTGCAGTGGTATTTCAACCGGCGCGGCGAGCAACTCGATGTCGCAGGGGAGCTCCGCAAGCGGTTGCCCGGGGTTCCGGTGCAGGTCGTGGCGCATGCGGGAGCCGAACCGGTGGGGATCGGCTCGCTGGCGGCGCTGTCCTACGCGGTGGACGCGAGTGGTAACTGGGTGGGAGGGCGTCCGGTCCCTATGCTTGGCACAGATGCCGACGGTGTGCTGCCCGGCCCCGAGACGAGTACCGCCGCCGAGCCGGTGGTGCGGCTCGAGTCCGGGGCGGGCGTGCACTCGGTGTTCGCGATGCGCATGCATCTGCCGGTGGTCGATTCGTCGACCCTGCGGCTGGGACGAGTGGAGGACGATTTGATCGTGGGAGCGGACGGGGTCCGGCGGCGGTTGCGGCTGGCCCCGGTATTGCGGCGGTGCACGGTCGAAGCCGCCGAGCTCGACGGCGACCACCTGGTGATCCGTTTCCGGCCCGATCCTCAGGTCTGGCCGAAATGACCACCACGCATCACCCGCGTCCCGGCCACCCCGACGAGAATCTCGGCGAATTCGCCGAGGAGCTACGGCTGTTGGCCGAGGCCGTCCTCGAGCGCGTCGAACCGGTGCTGCGCCGCACCGCCGCCGACGGCCGCGCCGAATGGTCCAGCTGCAGCTGGTGTCCCGTGTGCGCGGCCGCGGCCATCGTGCGCGGCGAGCACCACGATGTGGTGGCGGCCATCGCCGAACACGGCACCGCCATCGTGACCGTGCTGCGCGAGGCGCTCGCCGGTGTGCCGGTGGATCCGGTGATCCCGCCGGACCTGGATCCGGAATCGCCGGAATATCAAGCGTGGCATCACTTTTCGCACGTCGCCGAAACCGGCTCCGGTGCAGGTGATCTGCCGTTCGCCGACGCCGCCGCCGCGCGCGGGGATGTCGGCCCGGACGATGAGGGCGAATTCTCCCGTGCCGGCGGGCAATCCGGCGACCCGCACGGTGCCGCGGGCCTGGCCGCGGTGTTCGCGCGTTTCCTCGCCGGTGCGCAGGGCCGTGCGGCGGCCCGGAGCCGGTCCCAGGCCTACCCGGCCGCGGAGGCGTCGGACGACCCCTTCGGTCCCGGCCCGGGCGCGGCACGCCGCCCCGGAGGCAGTGACCCGCGTGACCCGGACGCGGTGCCGCGCAACGATTTCCGTACCGAGTCCGCCGGCGGACGAGTGACGGGTGATCAGCCCGCCCCCGACCGTCCCTTCGGCCCGCCGGTCGCGCACCCGGACGCCGAACCCGGTCCCGCCGGATCCACGGGACAGCCCGCCCGCGACTCGGGCCCGGCCGCCGGTCGCGCTGGTGCGCAGCCCGGTGGAAGGCGGTCCAAGCGCGCCAAGTACGTGCCCATCGACGTGACGATCAAGGCATGACGGGCGGTGAGGACGTGCCGTTGACCGTGGGTATCGATGTGGGCGGCACGAATATTCGGGCGTCGGTGGTGGACAGCGCGGGCGAGGTGCTCGACACCGTGACCGCGCCGACCCCGCATTCCGCCCGCGCCCTCGAGGACGGTCTGGCCCGGGCGGTGCGTGACCTGTGCTCCCGCCATGCCATCGGCGCGGTCGGTCTCGCGGTGGCGGGTTTCGTCGACGAGGACCGCGCCACCGTGCGTTTCGCCCCGCACCTGCCGTGGGAGGACGCCCCGGTCGCGCAGCGGCTCACCGACCGCCTCGGCCTGCCGGTGATCCTCGAGCACGACGCGAATGCCGCGCTGTGGGCGGAGTATCGCTTCGGTGCGGCGGCGGGCGGGCGCAATGTGGTGCTGGTGGCCATCGGCACCGGTATCGGCGCGGCGCTGCTCAGCAACGGCCAGCTGTATCGCGGAAGCTTCGGTGTCGCACCGGAACTCGGGCATCTGCAGGTGGTGCCCAACGGCCGCGCCTGCGCCTGCGGCAAGCGCGGCTGCTGGGAAAGGTATTGCAGCGGAACGGCTCTGGTGGACACCGCGATCGAGCTGCTGGCCACCGATCCGCAGCGCTCCACGGTGCTGGCCCGGGAGTCCGGGCGCGATCCGGGCTCGCTGACCGGTCGCCGGGTGGCGGGCGCGGCGCAGGACGGCGACCCGGTCGCCCTCGACGTGATGGCCGATTTCGCCCGCTGGCTCGGCCTGGGCCTGGCCTTCGTGAGCGACATCTTCGACCCGGACCTGATCGTGGTGGCGGGCGGCGTGAGTAGTTCGGCCCCACTGTTCCTCGACGATGCTCGTGAGCATTACGCGGCCTCCATCACCGGCGCCCGGCACCGCCGGCTGGCCCGCATCCGCACCGCCCAACTGTGTGAGGCCGCCGGCATGATCGGCGCTGCCGAACTGGCCCGTGCAGCGGTGCTTGCCCAGCAGGACCCGGTGTCGGTCGCGCCGGCCCACCGCTGATCACCGCCCGACCGATTCCGCTTTGTCATCCCGTTGCTAGAAGTAGCAACTGATTTGGTGTCTCGTCACTCGAAGTGACAGCTGATTCAGTGCCGGTTGGGTTAACTCGTCGGGTACCCCCAAAATCGGTTCGGCACTTGACCGCCGGCACGGGTGCACGACGGGCAACGGCTCCGGGCTGTCCGCTGAAGGTTCGGGGAGGCGGTGGAGTAGGGTAGGCAAGCGAGTAGTGGTGCCCGCAACGAGGCCGGTCCCGGGTATCGAAAACAGGGGAAAGGACGCGATGTTCTACTGGCTGCTGAAGTATGTGTTCCCGGGTCCATGGATGCATCTCGTCAACCGGCCCCAGGTTGAGGGCGTCGAGAACATTCCCGCCAAGGGCGCAGCGATTCTGGCCGGCAATCACTTGTCGTTCACCGACTGGCTCTTCACCCCGCTGATGAGCCCGCGCCGCATCACCTATCTGGCCAAGGCCGAATACTTCACCACGCCCGGTCTCAAGGGCCGGTTGCAGAAATGGTTCTTCTCCGGTGCCGGTCAGTACCCGATCGACCGCTCCGGTGCGGACGCCGCCGAGAGCGCCCTCAATACCGCGCGCAAGCTGCTGGACGAGGGTCGCCTGGTGGGCCTGTACCCCGAAGGCACCCGCTCCCCGGACGGCCGCCTCTACAAAGGCAAGACCGGTGTGGCACGCCTCGCCCTGGAGACCGGAGTGCCGGTGATCCCGGTCGCCCTGATCGGTACCGACGAGGTGTGCCCGCCCGGTCCTTTCCGCTGGCGGCCGCGCAAGGTCACCGTGAAATTCGGTGAGCCGATCGACTTCTCGCGCTACGAGGGCATGGGCGGCAACCGCTTCGTCGAGCGCGCCGTCACCGACGAGATCATGTACGAGCTCATGCGGATGGGCGATCAGGAATACGTCGACGTCTACGCCGCGAGCCTGAAGAAGGGCGTGCCGTCGGGCAGCCGTCCCGACGCGGACCGCGTTCCGGAGACCATGGCGGGCTAGCCCGCCGGACCATCGAGAAGGCCCCGGGAGACCAAGTCTCCCGGGGCCTTTCGCATGCTGATCTCAGACCGCGCGCAGGCGCCGGGCCGCTTCGATGGCCTCGAATTTGGCGAGGTTGTGGCGGGCGTCGGCGAGCGCGTCGTGCGCGTCCTTCGGTACCGGCGGCAGTGGCGGGCGGCCGTGCTGCTCCCAATGCTGGCGCAGCTCATTGGTGTAGCGGGGCAGCGCGTTGGGGAGATCGACCATGGAGCCCCACAGCTGGCACAGCGCCACGTGGTCGTAGGCGCCGACCCAGGCCCACAGTTCGGGTTCCACGCCGGGGCGGGGGACCAGGAACTTGTAGAGGTCGTCGCGGATGCGCTCGCGCGAACGCCACAGCGGCGAGGACGGCGGCGGTAGCTTGGGCAGGACATTGCGGCGGACGAACGGCCCGGCCTTCTCGGGATCGAATTCGGTGGAGACCGCGTAGAACTCGCGTCCGTCCTCGCACACCACCGCGATGGACACGAGGTCGATGACGGTCCCGTCCTCGATGAATTCCGAATCGTAAAAGTACCGCAGTGAGATGGGTCTCTCCTCAGCTCAGGTCCGGGTCGGATGGGCAGATCATCGGGTCCCAGCGTAGGCGGCGACCGGGTGTGAGGAACTCGAGCCCTGGGGGTGCTCCGGGTCACCAAGAGCAATCCGTATCCTGAACTGGTGAACTGGACCGTCGACGTACCGATCGATCGCTTGCCGGAACTTCCTCCGCTGCCCGCCGAGCTCCGTCGGCGTCTCGACGACGCGCTGGCCCGCCCCGCGCTCCAGCAGCCGTCCTGGGATCCCGAGCAGGCCGCCAAGATGCGCACCGTACTGGAGAGCGTGCCGCCCATCTGCGTGCCCGCCGAGGTCGAGGAGCTGCGCCTGCGCCTGGCCGAGGTGGCCCGCGGCGAGGCGTTCCTCATGCAGGGCGGTGACTGCGCGGAGACCTTCGCCGACAACACCGAGCCGCACATCCGCGGCAATATCCGCACCCTGCTGCAGATGGCCGTGGTACTCACCTACGGCGCCAGCCTGCCGGTGGTGAAGGTGGCCCGCATCGCGGGTCAGTACGCCAAACCCCGTTCCGCCGACATCGATTCGCTGGGCCTGCGGTCCTACCGCGGTGACATGGTGAACTCGCTGGTCGCGGATGCGGCGCTGCGCGAACACGATCCGTCGCGACTGGTCCGCGCCTACGCCAACGCCTCGGCCGCGATGAACCTGGTGCGGGCGCTCACCTCCGCCGGCATGGCCGACCTGCACAAGGTGCACGACTGGAACCGCGAGTTCGTGAGCCAGTCCCCGGCCGGCGCCCGCTACGAGCAGATGGCCACCGAGATCGATCGCGCGCTGGCCTTCATGAAGGCCTGTCGCGTCAACGATCCCAACCTGTCCAGCGCCCGGCTCTACGCCAGCCACGAGGCGCTGGTGCTCGACTACGAGCGGGCCATGCTACGCCTGAGCGAGCACCCGGTCTCGGGCGAGCCGGTGCTCTACGACCTGTCGGCGCACTTCCTGTGGATCGGTGAGCGCACCCGTCAGCTCGACGGCGCGCACGTCGCCTTCGCGGAACTGGTGGCCAACCCGATCGGCCTCAAGATCGGCCCGACCACCACGCCCGATCAGGCCGTGGAGTACGTCGAGCGCCTGGACCCCAACAACGAGCCCGGCCGCCTGACCCTGGTCGCGCGTATGGGCAATCAGAAGGTCCGCGACGTGCTGCCCCCGATCATCGAGAAGGTGCAGGCCACCGGCCACCAGGTGATCTGGCAGTGCGACCCCATGCACGGCAACACCCACGAGTCCTCGACCGGCTACAAGACCCGGCACTTCGACCGCATCGTCGATGAGGTGCAGGGCTTCTTCGAGGTGCACCACGCGCTGGGCACCCACCCGGGCGGCCTGCACATCGAGCTCACCGGTGAGAACGTCACCGAGTGCCTCGGCGGCGCGCAGGACATCTCCGACCTCAACCTCGAGGAGCGCTACGAGACCGCCTGCGACCCGCGCCTGAACACCCAGCAGTCGCTCGAGCTGGCCTTCCTGGTAGCGGAGATGCTGCGGTAGCTCCCCCGCCTCCCCGCGATTCGAGCGGGCGGCCGGGAGCCGTTGGCACGGATGCATAACGGTCAACGGCTCCCGGCCGCCCGCTGAAGGCTCGGGGAGGCGGGACAGCTACGGTATCGCTACCAGGGTGATGGTGGAGCCGGGCTGGACGGTGTCGCCGGGTGCGGTGCTCTGCGAGATGACGATCGAGCTGTCGTTGTTGGCGAGCTGCCGGACGGTGACCGAGAGGCCGAGGGCCTGGAGCTTGCTGCGGGCGGTGGAGACGTTGGCGCCCAGCAGGTTCGGCATGTCGATCGCGCTGTTGACGATGAGGACCACGCCACTGCCGGATTCGGTGCTGGTGCCCGTGGCGGGATCGGTGCCGATCACCTGCCCGGACTTGATCTTCGCGTCGTACTGGTCGCGGGTGGAGCTGACGGTGAGCCCGGCCTTCTGCAGGGCCGTCCTGGCCTCGTCCTCGGTCTTGCCGCGCACATCCGGCACCTTGACCGGCTGGGAACCCTTGCTGCGGTAGACCTTCACCTGGGCATTGGCAGGGAGTACGGTGCCGGGCCCCGGATCCACCTTGGCGACCGTGCCCTTCGGCGCGGTACTGCCCATCTCACCGGCGTCCACCGGCGTCAGTCCCGCGTCTCTGATGGCCTTGTCGACCGAGGTGACGTCCTGTCCGGGCTGGATGTCGGGGACCTTCGGCTTGCCGCTGGAGACCAGCACGGCGACCAATGAGCCCTTGGTGACCCGGGTGCCCGCGGGCGGATCGGTGCCGACCACATTGCCCACCGGGATCATGTCCGAGGCCTTCTGCCGGGTCTCGGTCTTGAAGCCTGCGCCCTGCAGTGTGGAAACGGCCTTCTGGGTGTCCATGCCGGCGATCGACGGCACCGCCGAATATCTGCCGACGCCGAGCCACCAGCCGCCGAGGCCCAGCAGCACCGCCAGCGCGACCACGATGCTCAACCAGATGACGACCTTGCGCCGCGACTTGCCGCGATCCTCGATCAGGTCCGAGCCGTAGCCGCGGCCGCCCGGCGCTCCGGGCGGCGGCGCGTACTCGGGCTGCGGCTGGTACTCCGGCGGGAGTTCCCGCGCCGCGGTCATCACCCGGGTCTGCTGCGCCTGCGGCTGCATGTGCACGGTCGGCGGGTCCGCGGGGAGCCGGGTGGTGAGATCAGCCGCGCCCGGCAGGGGCCGGGACGGCGGCGAGACCGGTACGCGCGGTGCGGGGGTGGGCCCGACCCGGTACTTGGCGCTGAGATGCTCGGCCGATTCGGTGGGCGCGGGCACCCGGTAGTCCGGCAGCTGCAGTTCGCGGGCGATGCGGCGCAGGTCGTTCGCCATCTCGGTGGCGTCGGCGTAGCGGTGCATGGGTTCGCGCGCGGTGGCGTGCGCGACCAGCTCGTCGATTTCCGGTGGGACGCCGTTGATCAGGCGGCCCGGGCTGGGCACGTCCTTCTCGACCCGCTGCAGCGCGATCGACAGCGAGTTGTCGCCGGTGAACGGTGTTCGGCCGGTGAGCATTTCGAAGATCAGGACGCCCGCGGAGTAAACGTCGCTGCGGGCGTCGGCGGTGCCGCTGGTGACCTGCTCGGGCGAGAGGTAGGCGGCGGTGCCGAGGATCACGCTGTCGGAGGTGATCTTGGCTTCGGCGACCGCGCGCACCAGCCCGAAGTCGGCGATCTTCACCTCGCCGGAGTCGGAGATGAGCACGTTCTCCGGCTTGATGTCGCGGTGCACCAGCCCGGCCGCGTGGGCCACGCCGATGGCGTAGAGAACGGGTTCGGCGACGGCGCGCACCGCGTGCGGGGGCATGGGCCCGCGTTCGCGCAGCAGTTCGCGCAGGGTGCCGCCCTCGACCAGTTCCATGATGAGGAACGGATGGTCGCCGTCCACGCCCTGGTCGTACACCGCGACCAGCGACGGATGCTTGAGTTTGGCCACCGCCCGCGCCTCGAGCTCGAAGCGGGTGAGGAATTGCGGGTCGCTGGCGAACTTCGGGTCCATCACCTTGATGGCAACCGGTCGATCCAATCTGGTGTCCACTCCCCGAAACACCATGGACATGCCACCACGCGCGATCGGCGCGTCGATGCGGTAGCGCCCTTCCAGCATCTGGCCGATCAAACTGCAACCCTTCCGATTTTCCCGAGCCCGCCCGGTGCGGCTCACCCGATGGTAGTCGCGTCGGGGTGTGATGCGACGGTCGCGACGCGAGAGACTACCGTGGTCGGCGTGAGTGCCTTTCCATGCAGCGAAGACGTTTTGCCGGATTCGGTGACCCTGATCCCGCTGCCCGACGTGGCCGACCAGTTGGGCATGGTGGTCACGCGGGTTCACCAGATGCTGCGCGACCACCAGATCCTCGCCGTCCGCCGGGACGGCGTGGCCGGCATCCCGAAGGAGTTCTTCGACTCCACGGGCGCCGTCGCCAAGCATCTGACCGGTCTGATCACGGTGATGCGCGACGGCAAGTACACCGACGAGGAAATCCTCGAGTGGATCTACACCGAGGACGACAGCCTCCCCGGCCGTCCCATCGACGCCATCCACGGCCCGCTGGCCCGTGAGGTCCTGCGCCGCGCCGCGGCCGACCCGTTCTGAGCCGCCTCCCGCCTCCCCGCGGCTCATCCGCCTCTCCGCGCCTTTTGCCGGTCGTGGGGAAGCCCCCTCATGTAGGTCGCCGGGCCGACGGTAGGGCGCGGGTTGGCTTCTGGGCGTACCCGACGAGTTACCCGCACGGTGCCAAATCAGTTGACACGTAGGGATCGGAACACCTGCGCGCCGTGTCGTGTTTCGATGCGGCCCGCGGTCAGTTCTGGTTGATGCGCCGTGTAGCGGCAAGTTCCCGTGCCGCGACGCGCAACCGGCGATGCTGCGGTACCACCGCTCGGCGGGTGAAGACGGCGTAGTCGGCGCGTTCGATCTCGTCGAGGATGCTGCCGTAGAGCGTGGCCGCGGTGCGGATGGCCGGGCGCACGCGGGGGCTGAGCAGTTCGATGCCGGGGGTGGCGCGGCGGTAGACGCCGCGGTTGATGGCGATCAGGTGGGCCAGCGCGCGTCGTACCCGCGGGTCCGTGCAGCCGGATTCCCGGCAGTGGTGCAGCAGTTCGGCGTCCACGCCGAAGGCCGCCAGTTCGTCGGCGGGCAGATACACCCGCCCGCGATCGAGGTCCTCGCCGATATCGCGCAGGAAGTTGGTGAGCTGGAAGGCCTCTCCCAGCGCCGCCGCCGCGGGTTCGGCATCGGCCACCGGGACGACCGTGCCCAGCACCGGCAGTAGTTGCAGTCCGATGGCGGCCGCCGAGCCGCGCATGTAGTCGCGCAGGTCGGCCATGGTGGGGTAGCGGTCGCGATACTGCGGCCCGCCGGGGATGTCCATGCGCATGGAGTCCAGGAACACCCAGAAGTGTTCGGCGGCAATCGAATACCGGCGGATGGTGTCGGACACCGCGAGCAGCGCCGGGTCCTCGGGCCCGGCGCCCGCGTCGATGGGCGCGTCCACCAGGCGGGCCCGCAGCTCGTGTTCGATCCGATCCAGCCGCGCCGCGGATTCCGCTGCGCGGCTGGGCGCATCGCTCGCGTCGACGATGTCGTCGACCATCCGGGCGAAGGCGTACAGCGCGTGTACGGCCGGTCTTCGCTCCGGTTCCAGCAGCCGGGTGGCCAGGAAGTAGGTGCGGCCGTGGTCGGCCGCGATCCGGCGGCAGTCGCGGTAGGCGCGGTCGAGTCGTCCGGACTGATCCGGCAGTACGGTCTGGTCGGGCACGGCGGGCTGGTTCACGCCGGGCCGGGCGCGGGCGCGACGCCGAGCTGATCGGTCTGCGGGCGGGCGGCCCGCAGCTTCAGCGGATCCATCGTGCGCAGCGACAGCGCCGCCACCACGGCCGCGAGGATGGCCAGCGTGCCGTGCACGGAATTGGTCACGGGCGAACCGTCCGGCTGGAACACCAGCATGAGCCAGGTGCACAACCCCACCAGCACCTGCAGGGTCCGGGTGGACAGCGCGAATCCGGCGGCCAGCGCCAGCGGCCACGAGTAGTACCAGGGCAGTGCCGCGGGCGAGAGGATCACGATGGCCACGAACGCGACGAGAATGCCGAGCACGGCCTCCCGCTCACTGTTCCTGAACCGCCACCAGGCCCACACCAGGCCGGCCACCATCACCACCGCGCACAGGGTGCGGGTCCACGGCAGCACCGACTCCAGCGGCAGCGGGGTCACCCAGCTGACCACGTGCGCCATGATGGTCGGCAGCGACAGCCAGTTGATGATCTTCTTGGACCCGGACAGCGCGGTGAGCCAGCCGATCTGGTGGTCCCGCAGCCCGGTCGCCCAGGTGGCCAGAGCGAACACGGCCGCGAAGATGGCCACGCCCAGCGCCGTGATCTTGGCGAAGGTCCGGATCGGATGCGGCAGGTCGCCCTCGTCCTGCGCCGCGCGTCGCTCGCGTTCGTGAATCATCCAGATCCACACCAGGAACGGCAGTGCCACACCGGCGGTCGCCTTCACCGCCACCCCGATCGCGACCACCACGATGCCCGCCACGTGATGATGCTCGAGGACCAGCGCGATGCCCGCGGCCATCAGGCCCACCATCAGCATCTCGTTGTGCACGCCGCCGATCAGGTGGATCAGCACCAGCGGATTCAGTACCGCCAGCCACAGCGCGATGGTCGGCTTGCCGCCCAGGTGCTTGGTCAGATGCGGGATCGCCCACACCATCAGCACCAGGCCCGGCAGCATCACCAGCCGCAGCGCGATGGTGCCCGCCACCACATTGTCACCGGTGATGGTGGTGATGGCCCGCCCGATCAGCAGGAAGACCGGACCGTACGGCGCGGTCGTGTTGAGCCAGACGGGACTCACATTGTCCAGTACCGCAGCGGCATTCGCCTTCAACTCCGACGGACCGAACACGTACGGGTTGATGTGGTCGCGGAGCATCGCGCCCTGGGCCAGATACGAGTAGGCGTCGCGGCTGAACAGGGGGACCGAGAACAGCAGCGGGAAGATCCAGATGCCGACGATCGCGCGCAGCTCGTTGAGCGACACGGTGGCGCCCGGCTGCTTGCCGATCACGATGCGCCCCAGCCGGACCCAGGCGGTGATCATGGCGATGACGCCGAGCCACACGAACACCGACGACAGCACCAGCCCGTGCCCGAACCGCAGCCACGACAGGTGCATGACCTCCAGCAGCGGGTCGCTGCGCCGCACACTGCCCGCGCCGAACCCGCCGAAGGTGATCAGCAGGGCGCCGAAGAATCCGAGCGTCGCCGCGTGTCCCTCGGGGCTGCGGGTGAAGTCGGAGGCGTGGCGCAGCCAGCGCTGCGTGGCGGTGCCGTCGATGGCGGGGGAGCTCGGGATGGCCGGTGCGAGGCGCGTGGCGCCCGCGGCCTCCGGGATGGCGGCGTCCATGGAGGGGGTCGGCATAGGCGGTCGTTCCCCCCGGAAAGGTAGGCGGCGGCAGCCGCGTTGGTTCAGGACGCGGTCAGTCTAGTGTGTGGGCGCGGGGGCCACAGCCCCGGAGTCGGCGGATTCGATCCCGGCATGTCGTAGATCACCCGTCAGGCGCGCCGCCGCCAGTTTCCCGGACAACAGCACGGTCGGCACGCCCACACCGGGCACGGTGCCCGAGCCTGCGAGAACCACATTCGCGCGGCCCCGCACCAGGTTCCGGGTGCGGAACGGTCCGGTCTGCCGGAACAGGTGCGCGGCCGAGAACGGGGTGCCCGCGATCATGCCCTTGTCCCGCCAGGTGCGCGGGGTGTCGAGGTGGTCGATCCGGAAGTATCGCGAAATGCCTTGGTAGCCGCGCTCTTCCAGGGTCGCGAGCAGCTCGCGCAGGTAGTGGGGGCCGAGCTGTTCCCAGGCCAGGGGCGCGGCGTCGAGATTCGGGCACGGGGCCAGCAGCGAGAGCGGTTCGTAGCGCACGGTGTCGCGCAGGTGCCCGTCCCGGTCGATGTGCTGTTCGGCCCGCTCGATGTAGAGGGCCGGATCGGTGAGCGCGGGCCGGGTGAGCAGCAGCGAGGGATCGCTCATCAGCCGCCCGCGGCCGCGCCGGGCGGCGATCTCGCGGAAGGTCCGGTCCCACTCCTGGCCGAAGTCGATGGTGTGATGTGCCTGCACGGGCCAACTCTGGGCGACGGCGGCGGGAATCGTGCCGTGTGCCACCACCGCCGACGGCGAGGCCCGCAGTCCGATCCGGCGCCGCAGCCCGAAGCGCGGCAGCGATCCGAGGTCGGCGGTCACCACGACGGCGTCGCAGTCGAAGACACGTCCGTCTGCGGTGCGCACGGCGGTGGCCCGCCGGCCCGCGTAGTCGATGCCGATCACCTCGGCGTTCAGTTCGAGCGTCCCGCCCGCGGCGGTGAACGCGCGGCCGAGCGCCTCGGCGATGGCCCGCATCCCGCCCTCGGGGTAGGTGACACCCAGGCAGGTGTCCATGTAGGGGATCGCACCGTAGACCCCGAGCGCCCGGTTCGGCGCCATGCCCGCGAACAGGGCCTGGAAGCTGAACAGCCGGGCCACCTCCGGGTCCCGCACGAGTCGCCGGACTTTGGGCCCGAGCCGCCCGAACGCGCCGAGCCGCACCAGTTTCGCCAGCGCCACCCGCTTCTCCGGAATCCGCACCATGTCCAGCGGGGAATCGAAGTTGGTGTCCATGAACTGCCGGAACTCGGCCTCGTACACGTCTTTCAGCCAGCCGCGCAGCCGCCGGTAGCGACGCGCCGTGCCCGGCCCGCGCACCTGCGCGACCTCGGCCGCCATCTGCTCCTCGTCGGAGTAGACGGCGATCTCGGATCCGTCCGCGAACCGGGCCCGATACGCCGGGGCCAGATCGAGAAGCCGCAGGCCGACCGACTCGCGCGTCTGCCCGACCGCCGCGAGCGTCTCGTCGATGAGCTCGGGCAGGGTGAGAATCGTTGCCCCGGAGTCGATCTCGTAGTCCGGTCCGTGATAGGCGCCGACCCGCCCGCCCGGGCGATCATCACGTTCCAGGATGGTCACCTGCCGTCCGGCCGCCGCCAGGTGCAGTGCGGCGGCCAGCCCGGACAGTCCGGCACCGATCACCACGACCCGATCGGCCGGTCCCCCAACAGTTCTCATGCCCCGTACCCTCGCGTCCGGCCGGTCAATAGGAGCGCGCGGTGGCGGCGAGGGCCATGGCGCGCAGCTGCCGTTTGGCGTCCGGGGTGGCGGTGCTGGCGTCCAGGGCGGTGAGCGCCTGGTCGGTGAGCGAGCCGATCCGCTGCTCCACGGCGTCGACCGCGCCGAGTTCGGTGAGGACCGTACGCAATTCGGCGACCTGCTCGGGAGTGACGTCGGTGCCGAGGCTGGAGCGGATGAGGTCCGCGGCGGCCGGGACGGTGGCGTCGGCGCGCTGCAGTGCCTCGGCGATGAGGACGGTGCGCTTGCCCTCGCGCAGGTCGTCGCCGGAGGGTTTGCCGGTGACGGCCGGATCGCCGAAGACGCCGAGCAGGTCGTCGCGCAGCTGGAAGGCGATGCCGATATCGGTGCCGAATTCGCGGTACGCGGCGACCAGTTCGGGGGAGGCCCCGGCCAGCGCCGCGCCCATGTGCAGCGGGCGCTCGATGGTGTACGCCGCGGTCTTGTACCGGTTGATCCGCAGCGCCGCCTGCACGGTCTCGTCGCCGGCGGACTCGCCGTGGATGTCGAGCAGCTGCCCGCCCAGCACCTCGGTGCGCATGGCGGCCCACACCGGGGCGAAACGCGCGGCGGCGTCGGCGGGCAGGCCGGCGTCGCGAGTCATGTCGTCGGCCCAGGCCAGGGCCAGATCGCCGATGAGGATGGCGACGCTCACGCCGTAGTGGTCGCTGTCACCCGCCCAGCGCCGATCCCGGTGCCGCTGTTCGTAATCCACGTGCACGGTCGGGAAGCCGCGCCGGGTGCGCGAGGAGTCGATGATGTCATCGTGGATGAGCGCGCACGCCTGCACCAGTTCCAGCGCGGAGCACGCGGTGAGCACAGCGTCGGCGTCGGGGTCGTCGGCGCCGCGGCCCGCGCCCAGCCAGCCGGTCCACGCGAAGGAGGGCCGGGTCCGCTTGCCGCCACGAATGACGAAGTCCTCCAGGGCCGCGGCCGCGTCCACGAACACCGGTCCGAGCGGCGCGACGATCGGTTCCCGGGTGCGGAAGAAGGCGGCGAGACGGTCCTCCACGGCGGCGACGAGTGATCCCGCGCCGACCGGGTGGCGGGTCGGGGTACCGGGTCCGGCGGACAGGGGAGCCTCCTTGGTGAGAGCCGCGGCGCGGCGCATGCGCAGCCAGCGGGGTTGCGTCCGACTCTACCGACCACCGGGTCGCCGACGGGAATCGGTCGGGTTCGAATCGGTCTCACCTGCTGGGATAAGCGCAGGTCGCGGTCCAGCACCCGGTGCGGGCCCGTAAAATGTCCGCGTGAGTTTCGACAATGTACGGGGATATTCGACCCCAGGCCGAGTTTCCCGCACGCCTCGGGTGTCCGGAACTCGCTCCATAGTTCAGCAGCTGGGCCCGCGCCCGGACGGGTCGATCCCGTTCTCGGTCGAGTTCAATCCGCCGCGCGACGCCGCCGGTGAGGCGCGCCTGTGGCGGGCCGCACGCGAGTTCGAACGGCTGCACCCCGCCTTCGTGTCCATGACCTACGGTGCGGGCGGCTCCACCCGCGACCGCACCATCCGGGTCACCGGCCAGCTGGCGCGTGAGACCACGCTGCTCACGGTCGCGCACCTGACCGCGGTGGATCACTCGGTCGCCGAGCTGCGGTCGATCGTCGGCGCGTACGCCGACGCCGGCATCCGCAATCTGCTGGTGCTGCGCGGCGACCCGCCCGGCGACGTGCTGGGGGAGTGGATCAAGCACCCCGAGGGCGTCGAGTACGCCGACGAGCTCGTGCGCATCGTCCGCGACCTGGGCGACTTCCACGTGGGTGTGGCCTCGTTCCCGCAGGGCCACCCGCGCTCCACCGACCTCGACCAGGACACCCACTTCCTGGTGTCGAAACTCCGTGCGGGCGCGGAGTATTCGATCACCCAGATGTTCTTCGACGTGGAGCACTATCTGCGCCTGCGGGATCGGGCCATCGCCTGCGATCCGATCGAGGGCGCCAAGCCGATCATTCCCGAGCTCATGCCGGTCACCTCGCTGCGCACCGTGCAGCGCGCGGAGGAGCTGTCGGGCCGTCCGCTGCCGGCCGCGGTGATGGAGCGGCTGCGGAAGGCCGCGGGCGACGGGCCGGAGGAGGATCGCGCGGCGGTCCGCGAGGTCGGCATCGAGATCGCCACGGAGATGGCCCAGCGCCTCATCACCGAGGGCGCGCCCTGCCTGCATTTCATCACCCTGAATTTCGCCAAGGCCACTAGCGAAGTTTTGGCAAACCTTGGCTACACCATGTCGGCGACTCCGGCGAACGCCTGATCCAACCACCCCGCATGCCGGATCAAATCCCGGGTACGTGCTGGTCAGCGGAGTAGCGTCGCCCTCGATTCGTGACCTCGAGGGGAGCTATCCATGTCCGTGTTCCACAGTCTCGTCCGTGTCGCAGGCGCTGTCGGCGCCTGCGCCGTCCTGACTGCCGCCGGTCCGGCAACCCTGGCCGGCCCGGCCGCCGCGGCCCCCGCCGATTCGCCCGCGGCGGCCGTGACCCAGGAGTCGGCCGCCGCCCTGGCAGCCATCACCGCCGCGGGCAAGACCGCCGGGTCCGATCCATCGGCCAGATCCAATACCGCCGGCCCAGCCGACTGGCTCTCGGCCTACGATCAAGCCGTCAACGGTTTGAAGGCCCTGGGCATCCAGCCCTTCCTCTACCCGACCGCCGCTCCCTTCTGCCTCGGCGGCACCACCCTCGGCATCGCCCCCGGCGTGGCGGGCGCCATCCCCGGCCCGTGGCCCAAGTACGCGGTTTCCATTCCCGGCCTTGATCTTTCGGCCGTCGAGGCGGGCCAGACCATGTTCGCCTTCGTCCCCTACGGCATCAACCCCGACGGTGCCGACACCTCCGGCATGCAGGTCGCCTGGTTCAACCTGTCCACCGGCCGTGGCGGCCTCGTCCCCATGGGCCCGCTGAGCCAGGTCCTCAATGCCATGATCCCGCCCCAGGTCCCCGCCGAACTCCGCCCGACGGTCGAACAGGCCGTCCACGACTACTTCACCGCGGCCCTCCCCGTCGGCGGCGTCCGCGCGGTCCCCGTCACCACCGGCTCCGGCACCGTCCTGGCCGCCGTCTTCGGCACCGTCCGCAACGGCACCTCCACCTGCTTCTTCCTCCCGACCATCGGCATGACCCCCGTCTCCTGACCGGCACGGTCAGCGGGTGCCGAGCGGGCGGTCCTTCCAGCGCAGCCCGCCCGCCCGGTACGTGCGATGGGAGCGAAGCGACAGCGTCAGGTAGGCCGTGACCGACAACGGGTGTGCCAGCGCGGCAACGAGATCCGCGCCGCCCGGGGTGCCCCCGCTCTCGGTCGAGCGGGCCAGCAGCCGGGCGGCGACCGCTGCGCCGTAACCCAGCAGTCCCATCCGGCGCAGTCGTCCCCGCCCACCTACTGCCGCCAGTGGCGGGGCCCAGAACGCCAGTGCCGCAATCGAACCGACCGCGAGGCTGCCGGCCGGGCCGCCGTAGGCGGACCACAGCCAGCGGGTGTATCCCTCGGTGAGTTCGGTGGTGTTGCGGTACATCCGGGTTTCGGCGAGGGGACCGGCCGCGACCAGAGCGGTGTGGCGTCCGGTGCGGCGGAGGCGGCGCGCGATCGCCAGGTCTTCGGTCATGCTGCCGGCCACGGCCGCGTGACCACCGAGGGCGGCGTAGGCCGCGACGTCGAAGACCAGGAACTGGCCGCAGGCTACGGCCATCGAGGGGTGCAGGGTGCGGTTGGCCAGGGCGATGGGCAAGGTCGAGGCCCAGGACCAGCACAGTAGTGGCTGGACCAGGCGCTCCACGGGCGATTCGGCGCGCTGCCGGGGCCACGGGCACACCAGGTCGGCCCGGGCCGAACGCAATTCGCGCACGGCTGCCGCCAGCGCGGCCGGCGCGAGCCGGATGTCGGCGTCGAGGAAGATCAGCGTGCCGGCGGGGGATCCGGGTGCGGGTGGCTCGAGGGCGAGATCGGCCAGGCGGGCGCAGGCGGCGGTCTTGCCGGTCCAGCCGGGTGCGGGGTCGATGTCGTTGCGGGAGAGCAGGAATCGATCGTCGTCGCCGATGGCGGTACGGGCGGCGGCGGTGGTGCCGTCGGTGGAGCCGTCGTCGAGGATCAGGATCCGGAGCCGCGGAATGCCCTGCTGGGCGCGCAGATCGGCGATGAGGGCGGGGAGGCGGGCGGCCTCGTTGCGGGCGGGGACGCAGACCGTGACCGGTTCGGTGACGGGTCGGCCGGCGGGCCGGAGGCGGCGGGTGCCGAGGCGGTTCGCCAGGGCGGTGGCGGCGCCGAGGGCGGCGACGGCGCTACCGGCCGCCACCGCCCTGGCGGCGAGGGTCATCGAGTCTTGGTGCGATCGGGGCGTAGCCAGCGGGCCGCGCGGACGTAGGCCGGCGGGTCGGGGTTACGGGTCATGAAGGCGAGGACCGCGACCACGGCCGCCACCGCGAGGGTGATGCCGCCGACGATGCCCGCCCAGCCGGCGAAGGAGCGCGTATTCGGGTCCGCGTAGCCGACTTCCGCGCGCAGCGTGCTGACATCGCCGGCGGGGAGCTTCCAGGACACCACGGAGTCGCCCTCGCGGGTGCCGTTGGTGGTGGCGACGCGGGCCGGGAAGGCCACGGTCAGCTGCACGTCGGAACCCTGGGGCGGCAGGCTCTTCAGGTCCACCCGGCCGCTCAGGGTGACCAGGTCGCCGGTGCGGCTGAAGACCAGGTTGAACATGCCGGAGGTCTGGTCGGACATGCCGCCCAGCTGCTGCACCTCACCGAAGGTGAGGTCGTCGAAATAGACCTGGCTGCCGACGTATCCGTCCTGTGCGTAGGAATCGACCCGCACCTTGCCCTGCAACCCGTCGGGCGCCTTCAGCTGCGGCCCCTTGTCCTTGTCGTTCTGGGGCACGGCCGCCGCGACGATGCGGCCCGACACCCGGTCATTGGAGGACACACCCATCGACACCTGCACCCGCAGGCATCCGGTCAGCATGACGGCGAGCCCCGCGAACAGGACCACGGCCAGCATCCGCACCCACCGGCGCGGTCGCCGCGCTCCCGATGCGCTGGGATCCGACGGTGTCATGGATTCGGGCGTTTCCTCTGCTGTCGACATGTTGGGACTCGGCTGCACGGGTCACATCGTGCCATGCGCCCCGGGCGACAGGGTGATTCGACGGGCGCTCAGCGTCCGAACCAGCGGAATCCCCAGCAGACCGAGCCCGCAGAACCCGTAGCCGGCCGAGATCGGCAGCCCCAGGAACACCGCGTGCGCCAGCGTCGAGCCCAGCCAGGTCCACAGGAACACCGCCACCGGAACCATCCGCGCCGCGCCGGTATCAGGGGCGGTCCGATCCCACCACTCCAGCAATCCCGCCATCACCACCGCGACCGCGAACCAGCCGGCATAGTTGGTGACCGGAATCTGGCCCAGCCCCGGCAGTCCGGCGACCGTCGAGCGCCACGTCCACTGCCCATCCGCGACCAGCTGCGGATCCAGGAACAGATCCCACCCGACGGCCCCGAGCGCCGTCAGCGAAATCCGTCCGGCCGCACCATGAACCAGCATCCCGGCCACCACCCATACCGGATACAGCCCACCGGTCCAGGCCAGCGGCACGATCAGCGGCACCCCGAGCAGCTCGGGCCCCAGCCGCCCGCTGGCATAGTCGTAGCTACCGAACGGGAACCCGGTCGCGATCCCCAGCACCTCCGCACCGAACCCGATCCCGGACACGATCGCCAGCAAACCCGCAGCCCACCGCACCCCGCGCGTCACCCCGGCGTGCACGAGGGCCGTCCCCAGCGAGAGCAACACGACCACCACGGTCACCTGATCCCGCACCACCCCGTGCGCCAGCGGATACGTAATCTGCACCAGCACCAGCAACACCGCCGGGATCGCAATGATCCTCGGGGCCTGCTCGGCCGCCGCGGTCGACATATGCATCCGGCTGCCCGCCATGTCCCGATCAGCCGATCTCCAGGCGGGTCGCCGCATCGGACCACCCGCGGCCACAAGGCGGCCGGATGGTCGAAACGGGACGGCATCCGCGAACCGGCCGTCGAGGGTACGGTGCGGGCCACGTCACCGCCGTGCAGGAGGCGGGCCGCGCGCCGGTCCGCCATGCGGTATCGCCGCCGGGTGCCGTCGGCTCCGGCTCAGCCGCAACCGGATTCGCGGCGGAGCAGGATGGTCCGGGGTCCGTCATCGACGCGGCGCGAGGAGGCGGCGCGGGCGCAGGTCGTGTTCGACCAGGCGGGCCGCGCTGCGGCCGCTCGCACCGGAGACGCCGCCGCCGGGATGCGTGGACGCGCCCGTGAGGTACAGCCCCGGCGCTCCCGGAACCCGCTGCCCCGAGAGCTCGGGCAGCGGCCGCCACATGAACATCTGGTCGATGGACATCTCCACGTGCATGACATTGCCGCCCAGCAGGCCCATCTCGCGTTCCAGGTCGGCGGGCGTCTGGACGAAGCGCTGCGTCACCGTCCCGGCGAATCCCGGTGCGTGCGCGTCGACTTCGGCGATGATGCGGTCGGCCTCGCGGTCGGCGTGCGCGGACCAGGCGGTGCCGTCGGCCAGGTCATAGGGATGCCACTGCGACCACAGTGTGACCTGATGCTCGCCCACGGGCGCGATGCTCGGATCCAGGGCGCTGAAACTCATGGCCAGCACGACCGGTCGCGGCGGCAGATCCCCGGCCAGCGCGGCGCCGTGCGCGCGGCGCAGCTCGCGGCGATCGGTGACGAGAAGCTGCAGGCCGTGGGCGGACTCGACGGTCTCCGCGCCCGGATACCGGGGCAGGTCGCTGAGCGCGGCCCGCACCACCATGCCGATGCCCGGCCCCACCCGAATGCGCCGCCGCCAGCCGGCGAGCACCCCGGCGTCGAATCCGCCCTGCTCCAACAGGTTCAGCGTGGTGAGGATGTGGGTGCCCGCGATCACGGTGTCCGCCTGCACGTTTCGCCCGTCCGCGGTGCGCACCTCCCAGGTGTCGCCGGTCCGGGCGATGGCGGTGACCGCGTCCCCGGCGCTCACGATGCCGCCGTCGGACTCCAGCCGCGCCACCAGCGCCGTCGTCAGCGCCCCACTGCCGCCGACCGCGCGGCCCGGCGGCAGCGTGTGCATGAGCGCCGCGAATCCCACCATGGGCGCGGACCCGGGTTCGGACATGGGCGGCCCGGACTGCGCGCCGAACCAGGCCAGCGCGGCCTTGAGCCGCTCGCTGTCGAAGAGGCTGTCCAGCAGCGCGTCTCCGGTCTGCATCATCTCCCGTGACAGGGCCCCGGCACTGGTGCGGCCGGTCGCCCCGGCGGCCTCGCGCGGGTCCATGCCCCAGAACGCCTTCAGCAGGTTCCCGCCCGTCGGCATGGCCGAGAACGCCCGCATCACCCGGGCACTGCGCGGCCCCCACACGGTCACGAACCGCCGGTATGCCTCGGCATCCCGTTCCCCGCACGCCGCCGCGATGGACGCGCAGGTCCGGTCCACATCGCGATGGAACACAATCGGCGGCAGCCCGCTCCCGGGCGGTGCGGGCGCGAAAGCCCATGGGTCGCAATCGATGTACCGCAGCCCGAACCGGGCCAGCTCCAGTTCCTCGATGATCCCGGTGTGCCGGATCATGATGTGCGCCGACGAGCCCCGATCGACCAGATGACCCGGGAACCGCTCCACCGTGGACACCGCCCCGCCCAGCACGGTGTCGCGCTCGAGCACCTCGACCCGATGCCCGGCCCGCGCCAGATAGCAGGCCGCGACCAGCGCATTGTGTCCGGAACCGACGATGACGACGCGGCGGGCGCCGAGGTTGCCACGGCTCACAGGGGCAGCCGCCGGCCGAGCACCGCGAACCGCCGGGTGTCGCCGGAGAAGATGAAGTGCCGCACCACATCTCCGAACCCCTGCCGCCGGTACAACCGCCAGGCCCGGTTGGATTCGCGATCCACCTCGGGCGTGGACAGCAGGACGGTCGGCTCGGGCCGGTTCTGCAGCAGCCGGGTGAGCAGGATCTCGCCGAGCCCGCGGCCCTGCGCCGCCGGGTGCACGTGCAGTTCGGTGAGCTCGAAGTAGTCCGAAAGCAGTTCTCGCGCGGCGTGTTCGGGCCATCCGGTGCGCCGCATGCCGCTGTACACCTGCTGGTGCCACCACTGGTGCGGCGCGCCGTGATACCCGTAGGCGATGGCCACGATGGGCGCGGTGCGCAGGTCGAGCCGTCCGTCGTCGTCGGGCAGTACCGCCGCCACCGCCTGCCAGCCGGGCCGGGTGGTGTGCTCGGTCCACATGGGCGCGCGCTGGTGTTCGGTGCCGCGCGGGTAGTCCATCGCCGCCACGTAGACCGAGAGGGCGTCGTGCAGCCGGTGCCGCAGGGTAGCGGCCGACAGGTCGACCACCACGGGCGCGGGCGTCGGTTTGGGGGTGACTGCGGTCATCGGCTGGACGCAACTCTCGTTGGCGCGGACGGATGGGGTCGACAGTAGCGCCACGTAGGGGCGTCAACTTGTCGGTGGGTCTCTCTATATTCAAACGCACGAGAAACCTTCGAATATCTGTTCGATCTTTCCGGCGGGCGAAATGCCTGATCGGGACCGGATGTCCTCATGGAAGGCGAATCAGGTGTACGAGTGGGGAGGTACCCGAAATGAGCGGGAAAACTGAACGACCGGGCCATCCCGGCCGCGCCGGCGATCTACTGCGCAAGGCGGACGGTCTATTGCTGGCAGCCCAGGGGGAAACCGACCCGGCGGAGCGCTTCCGTACGGCCTACCTCGCTGCCCTCCGCGGTGCGGGCGCCGTGCTGGCCCTCACAGGGGCAGACCGCGCGCCCCGCGCGCGTTCTCGCAACGCCTGGGTCCTGATGCAGCGCGCGGCACCGGAATTCGTGATGTGGGCCGACTATTTCACCGGTCAATCCGAGACCAGAGCGGCCCTGGAGGCCGGGTTGCCGCGGCCCATCGACGATCGCCGCGCGGACGAGTTCGCTTCGCGGGTAAACGCATTCCTGCACGACGTGGCGGACCTGCTGGCCGCCGCCGCCCGCCTGCGCCCCAGCTCAGGGTGGGTAACCGGAATGCTGGCGTGAGTATCGGCGAGTAGGTGGTCGCCGTCTGATCGAACTCGTATTATTGGTGACAGACAGCCGCCAAGGTCGGCTATCCGTCGTCTACCCGGAGACGACAGCCACCACCTAGTGCCGGGGGAGGTACCGTGCCACTCTCCGAGCACGAGCAGCGCATGCTCGAACAGATCGAGAGCGCGCTCTATGCTGAGGATCCGAAGTTCGCCTCGACTGTTCGGGGTGGACGGTTACGTTCTGCCACTGGTCGACGCAGACTTCAGGCGGCCGCCCTGTTCGTCCTCGGTCTGTTCCTATTGGTGGCCGGTATTGCCGCACCGTTCAAGCCGGGCGGCTTCCCGATCATCAGTCTGGTCGGATTCATCGTCATGTTCAGCGCGGGTGTGCTGTTGCTGATCGGTGGCCCTCGGATGGGCACGCCGAGCAGTCGCGGCGCCGATGCGCATCCCAGCGCGGGTGGCGCTCCCGGCGCCGGCCGCGGGAAGCCCCGGAAGCAGGGCGGGTTCTCCGCACGGATGGAGGACCGGTTCCGCAAGAGGTTCGAACAGGACAGTTGACCGGGCTGCCGTGCCGCCGAAGGCTTTCGGCGCCGCGCGGCAGCGGACCATGATCGGCTAACTGAAGATCCAGCGACACGCCGTGGCGCCATACCGAGTTGAGGTGTGGCGCCACGGCGTTTCTCGTTGGTGCTGATTCGGCGTGTCGGGAGTGGTCCAGGATTCCCCACGCCTCCCCACGGAGCTTCCCCACCGCGCCCCACGAATGCCGGAAATGCACGCTATCTGCGGGTTTGCTGGCGGTTGTCGGATGCTCGCCGGCGCGCGTCGCGCGTGTCGGGGGAACTGCGCGAAATCTTCCCCACCTCGGTGATAGCTGGTGTGACCTGCGAAGTTCGCCAAGCGGGGACCGAGATCACCGACGCTTTCGATTGAAAGTGGGGGAAAGTGGGGTAATGTGGAGCCCGCACTACAGGAGGCCGAACAGTCGAGAGGGTGATCCGGCAGGAGGTGTCGAGGCTTGTTTCTCGGGACCTATACCCCTCGGTTGGACGACAAAGGGCGACTGACGTTGCCTGCGAAGTTCCGGGACGAGCTGGCGGGAGGGTTGATGGTCACGAAGGGACAGGACCACAGCCTTGCCGTGTATCCCAAGGACGAGTTCACCGCGCTGGCGCGGCGAGCCGCGGCGGCATCCCGGTCCAATCCGCAGGCCCGCGCATTCGTCCGGGCCTTGGCGGCTTCCAGTGATGAGCAGCGTCCGGACGCACAGGGCCGGATCATGCTGTCGGCCGAGCATCGCCGCTACGCCAATCTGTCCAAGGATTGCGTGGTGATCGGTTCGGTCGACTTCCTCGAAATATGGGACAAGACGGCGTGGGATTCCTACCTCGCTGAACACGAGGAGGATTACTCGCAGGCCAGAGACGAGTCGCTGGGCGAGATCTTCTAGCCCGCAATGAGGCGAGTGCCCTGCGGCCTCTGCCCGACACCGACCCTGACGTACTTCCCCAACGCCAGGTGCGGTGCTTCGGTCAGAGACCACGGGGCATTCGCCCAATTCGAAGGTCCTTTTCGCCAGCGACCCCAGGTGGCCGTGCGAATGAAACGTGAGGCAGGAATTCCGGGAGGTCGACGTGCACCGAGGCAGTGACGGCCCCCGCCATGTTCCGGTTCTCCTCCATCGCGCCGACGAAATCCTCGGTCCCGCACTGCATTCCGAGGGCGCGGTCTACCTGGACTGCACGCTGGGGCTCGGCGGTCATGCCGAGTACTTCCTGCAGACGTATCCGAACATCCGCCTGGTCGGGCTGGATCGCGACACCGCGGCGCTGAAGCTGGCGGGCGAGCGACTATCCCCGTTCCGGAACCGGATCACCCTGGTGCACACCAGGTATGACGGCATCGCGCCCGCGCTGGAGCAGGCCGGGCTACCCGACAAGGGTTCGGTCAGCGCGATTCTGATGGACCTGGGCGTGTCCTCCATGCAGCTGGACGAGGCCGACCGCGGCTTCGCCTACTCCATCGACGCACCGCTGGACATGCGGATGGACTCCAGCACCGGCCCCACGGCCGCCGACGTGCTCAACACCTACAGTCACGGCGAGCTGGCGCGGGTGCTGAAAACCTATGGCGAGGAACGGTTCGCGGGCAAGATCGCCGCCGAGATCGTGCGGCGTCGTCAGCGCACCCCGTTCACCACCAGCGCACAGCTGGTGGAGTTGCTCTACGACGCCATCCCGGCCGCGGCCAGGCGCACGGGCGGGCATCCGGCCAAGCGCACCTTCCAGGCCTTGCGGGTGGAGGTCAACCGCGAACTGGAGTCCCTGGAGGCCGCGCTGCCCGCGGCGCTGGACGCGCTGGCCCCGGGCGGCCGCATCGTGGTCATGAGCTACCAGTCCCTGGAGGACAGGGTGGTGAAGGCGGCACTGGCCAAGCGGTCGGTGTCGCGCACCCCCCTGGACCTGCCGGTCGAATTGCCGGGTATGGGACCGGAATTCAGGATTCTGACCCGCGGCGCGGAGAAGGCCACCGAGCAGGAGATCGAGGACAACCCGCGGGCCGCTCCGGTGCGCATGCGGGCGGCCGAACGGATCGTAGGGGAGGAGCAATCGTGAGGTTCCGGGGTGGAACGGCGCATCGAGCGGGCAACCGCTGGATCGGAGCCGCACCATGACGATCAGGACGCAGGCGACGGGCCGGGGGGCCCGCCGGGTGCAGGCCGCCGAACGGGTGAAATCGGGTGCGGCGCAACGGGCCTACGCGCGCCGGCGCAATCGGGAGGGCGGGGCCGACCTGCCGGGTATGCGCCGCGGTCGGCGCAGCGATCCGATGCCGCGCGGTCGCATGTCCTTCGTGGCCACCATCATCGCGCTGCTGGGCTGCGGCCTGGCGCTGACGCTGCTGCTCACCACCCGCGCCACCGAGGACAGCTATCAGCTCGGCGATCAGCGCCGCGCCAACCAGAAGCTGTCCGACGAGCGGGACGCGCTGCAGCGTGAGGTGGCCTCCGCCGATTCGGCTCCCGAATTGGCCAAGCGCGCAGCCGAACTGGGCATGATCCCGGCCAAGGATCCGGCCCGGCTGGTGATCGGCCCGGACGGTCAGGTCACCGTGGTCGGCAATCCGCAGCCCGCTGAGGGCGCGCCCGCACCGCCGCTCAACACGACGCCGTCGCCCGCCCCGCCGCCGTCGAAGCTGCAGCAGGCTCAGGGTGAGCGGGTGGTCCCGGTGACCACCACGCCCGCCTCGCCGACCACCACCGCCGCGAATCCCGTTCCGGCGGCGCCGATCACGGCTCCGCAGAACCCGCAGGTGCAGGCGAACGGAGCGCCCCGATGAGCCGCACCGCGGCGCCGGCGAACGGGGCTGGTCGATGAGCTCAACCCGCGCGGGGCGCGGGCGTGATTCCGGCCGGAGCCGGTCCGATTCCGGTCGAGGGCGGGTCGCCGCCGCCGGCCGGAGCCGGTCGGGTTCCGGCCGTGCCGGTTCGGGGCCGGGCCGGCAGTCCAGACCGCGGCCCGCTCCGGGATTGGACTCGAGCACGCGCTTGCGGTTCGGGGTGGGCCGGCTGGTCATGCTGGTGGCGCTCGTGGTGGCGGCCATCCAATTGCTGTGGGTGCAAAGTGTTTCCGCGCCGAAGCTGTCGGCGGAGGCGGCCAGCCAGCGCACCGTGAAGGTGGCCGATCCGGCCAACCGGGGACCGATCACGGATCGGTACGGGAAGTCGCTGGCATTCACCATCGCGGCGAAGGAGCTGAGCTTCCAGCCGGTGCGGGTGCGCAAGGATTTGGCGGACGCGCACGACAAGACGCCCAAGACCGCGCCGGATCCGGATGATCGGCTGGCGGCCATCGCCAAATACATTCACGAGAAGCTGGGCAATGACGCGCCCGAGAAGGACATCCTGGCCAAGCTGAAGAGCGACGAGCCGTTCGTGTACCTCGCGCGGAATGTGGACCCCCGGGTCGCCTCGGACATCACTCTGCAGTTCCCCGAGGTCGGGATGGATCGGCAGGATATGCGCGAGTATCCGGGCGGATCCCTGGCCGCCAATGTGATCGGCGCGACCGGCTGGGACGGGCACGGCCAGATCGGCCTGGAGTCCTCGATGGACGCGCTGCTGGCCGGCTCCGACGGCTCGGAGACCTACGACCGCGGCTCCGACGGCGCGGTGATCCCGGGTTCGTGGCGTGATCGCCAGCCCGCGGTGAACGGCTACGGCCTCGAGCTCACCCTGGATTCGGATCTGCAGTACTACGTGCAGCAGCAGGTGCAGCAGGCCAAGGACCTCTCGGGCGCGAGCGCGGCCTCGGCGGTGGTGCTGGACGTGCACACCGGCCAGGTGCTGGCGATGGCCAACGACAACACCTTCAATCCCGCCATGGGACCGCAGTATTGGTCCACCACCGATCTGGGCAATCCGTCGGTGCAGGAGGTGTTCGAGCCGGGCTCGGTGAACAAGATCGTCACCGCGGCCGCGGCCATCGAATACGGCCTCACCACTCCCGATGAGGTGCACCAGGTTCCGGGCAGCATCTTCATGGGCGGTGTCACCGTGCACGACGCCTGGGAGCACGGTGTCGCCCCCTACACGACCACCGGCATCTTCGGTAAGTCCTCGAACGTGGGCACCCTCATGCTGGCGCAGCGCGTCGGCGAGGACCGCTATTTCGACATGGTCAAGAAGTTCGGCCTGGGCCAGCGCACCGGCGTCGGCCTGCCGGGTGAGAGCGCGGGCGTGGTGCCCGCCCGGGACCAGTGGTCCGGCTCCACCTTCGCCAACCTGCCCATCGGCCAGGGTCTTTCGATGACGACCCTGCAGATGACCGGCATGTACCAGGCCATCGCCAATGACGGCGTGCGGATGCCGCCGCGCATCGTGAAGGCCAAGATCGCCCCGGACGGCACCCGCACCGAGGAGGAGCCGCCGGAGGGTGTCAAGGTGGTCGCCCCGCAGACCGCGCAGACGCTGCGCCAGATGTTCCAGGCCATCGTGCAGAAGGATCCGCGCGGCATCCAGAGCGGCACCGGCGGCCCGGCCGCCGTGGAGGGTTATCAGATCGCGGGCAAGACCGGCACGGCCCAGCAGATCGACCCGAAGTGCCGCTGCTATTCCAGCGACCGCTACTGGATCACCTTCGCGGGCATGGCCCCCGCCGACAATCCCCGCTATGTGATCGGCATGATGCTGGATGCGCCGGTGCGCAGCTCCGACGGCAGCGGCGGCGGTTCGGCCGCGCCCCTGTTCCACAGCATCGCCTCGTGGCTGTTGCAGCGCGACCGCATCCCGCCGTCGCCGCCTGCCAAACAGCTGATTCTGCAGGCGAGTTAGAGCAGGGAGCGGATGGTTGTGACGCCCACCGCCGCCGGTGCGTGCACCGGCGGGTGACCGAACTCCGCCGTGCCGATCGCGCGGCGATCGAACACAGGTAACCTGACACGTCGATCCGGTCATCCGGACCGATTCATGCATATGACCGCCCCTTGGAGAGGAGCTTCGTGCCCGCGCAGTCGGTTCCGTACAGCGGTGATCGAGCAGAGCCGCCGAGCGGAAGAACGGCGGAGCCGCAGGTGCTTCGGCCCGCCACGCCGCCGGCGACCACCCTGCGCGCGGTGGCGGAGCTGACGGGCGCGCGGCCCGCGGAATTCGCAGCGGCTCTCGAGGACATCCAGGTCACCGGCATCGAGCAGCGCTCGAACGCGGTGCTGCCGGGTGACCTGTTCGCCGGTCTGGCCGGAGCCCACGCGCACGGCGCGCGTTTCGCCCACGACGCGGTCGAGCGTGGCGCGGTCGCGGTGTTCACCGATCCGGCGGGCGCGGAACTGATCGGCGAGATCGCCGTCCCGGTGCTCGTGCACGATGCGCCGCGCACGGTGCTCGGCGAGTTGTCCTCGGCCCTTTACGGTGATCCGTCTCGCAAACTCCGCATCGTCGGTATCACCGGTACGTCCGGCAAGACGACCACGTCGTATCTGGTGGAGGCCGGGCTCGCCGCGGCCGGGCTGCGCACCGCCCTCATCGGCACCATCGAGACCCACATCGGCGGCGTCCGGGTGCCCTCGGCGCTCACCACACCTGAGGCTCCGCAGCTGCACGCCATGTTCGCGCTCATGGTCGAGCGGGGCGTGGACGCGGTGGTCATGGAGGTCTCCAGTCATGCCCTGGCGCTGGGCCGGGTGGACGGGGTGAGCTTCGCGGTCGGCGCGTTCACCAACCTGTCCCAGGACCACCTCGACTTCCACGCCGATTTCGAGGACTATTTCGCCGCCAAGCGCCGCCTGTTCATTCCGGACGGCCCGGACTCGGCCGCTACCGCGTGCCCGTCGGTGGCGGCGCGTACGGCCGTGATCTGCGTCGACGACAAGTGGGGCCGGCGCCTGGCAGATGACGTATCCGACTGCCTCGCAGCCGGATCCGGTGATACCACCGGCCGCCTGCGCACGGTGGCGACCCGGCCGGGCGTGCCCGCGGACTGGACCGCCGGCGTGGCCACCGCCGGACTCGGCGGCACCCAGGAGTTCACCGCTTCGGGGCCGGGTGTCAATGTGGATGTGCGGCTGCGGCTTCCGGGTGCGTACAACATCGCCAATGGAATCCTGGCCGTCGCGGTGTGCGCGGCGGCCGGGGTCGAGGCGGAGGCTGCCGCTGCGGCGCTCGGCACGGTCGATGTGCCGGGCCGCATGCAGCGGGTGGATAAGGGTCAGGAGTTTCTGGCCGTGGTCGATTACGCGCACAAGCCCGCCGCGATCGAATCGGTCGTGGCGACCCTGCGCACGTGGTTGGCCGAACAGGGGGAGGGCCGTCTGGCCGTAGTGGTGGGTGCGGGCGGTGATCGCGATGCCGGCAAGCGGCCCCTGATGGGTGCGGCGGCGGCGCGCGGCAGCGACCTGGCCATCATTACCGACGACAATCCGCGCAGCGAGGACCCGGCCGCCATCCGCGCCGCGGTGCTCGCCGGTGCCATACAGGTACCGGTCGCGGAACGCGGTGAGGTCCGGGAGGTTGGGGACCGGGCGGTCGCGATCAAGACCGCCGTCGACTGGGCGCAGCCCGGCGACGTGGTGCTGGTCGCGGGCAAGGGACATGAGACAGGGCAGGAGATTTCAGGCGTGAAGCATCCGTTCGACGACCGCGAGGTACTCGCGGCCGCCCTGTCGGAAAAGACGAGGGACCTGACGCTTTCATGATCGAGATGACTTTGCGGGAGATCGCGGAGGTCGTCGGCGGCACGCTGCACGACGCCCCCGATCCCGAGGCGAAGGTCACCGGCTCGGCCGAATTCGATTCGCGCCGTATCGGTTCCGGTGACCTGTTCCTGGCGCTGCCCGGTGAGCGCGCCGACGGCCACGACTTCGCGGCGCAGGCCGTCGCGCAGGGCGCGGTCGCGGTGCTGGCCGCCCGGCCCGTCGGGGTGCCCGCCATCGTGGTGACGCCCCGTCCCGGGAACACGCGCGCCATCGCGCTGGCCCACGACACCGACGGCTCCGGCGCGGCGGTGCTGGACGCGCTGGGTGCGCTGGCCCGCGCCAGCGTGGACCGTCTGGTCGAGGCCGGGAACCTGACGGTGGTCGGCGTGACCGGCTCCGCGGGCAAGACCTCCACCAAGGATCTGCTGGCGGCGGTGCTCGCGCCGCTGGGACCCGTTGTGGCCCCGCCCGGTTCGTTCAACAACGAGCTCGGCCACCCGTGGACCGCGCTGCGCGCCGACGCCGGCACCCGCTTCCTGGTGCTCGAGCTGTCCGCCCGCGGACCCGGGCACATCAAGGCGCTCACCGAGATCGCCCCGCCGGGTGTGGGTGTCGTGCTCAATGTCGGCACCGCGCACCTGGGCGAGTTCGGCAGCCGCGAGGTGATCGCGCAGACCAAGGGTGAGCTCGTCGAGGCCCTGCCGGCCTCCGGGCTGGCGGTGCTGAACGCCGACGACCACTTGGTCGCGAAGATGGCCGATCGGACCGCCGCCCGCGTGGTGACCGTCGGTCAGGTCGCCACCGCCGACGTCCGCGCCTCCGACGTGGTCCTCGACGAGCAGGCCCGCGCCCGATTCACCTTGCACGCCAACGGCGAATCGATCGAGGTCCAGCTGGCCGTGCACGGTGAGCACCAGGTCGGCAATGCGCTGTCCGCGGCCGCCGTCGCCCTGGACCAGGGCGCGGACCTCGCGACCGTCGCGCGGGCGCTGTCCGGCGCGACCGCCGTCTCGGCGCACCGCATGGATGTGCGGACCCGTGCCGACGGCGTCACCGTCGTCAACGACTCCTACAACGCCAACCCGGATTCGGTGCGCGCCGCGCTCAAGGCGCTGGTCACCATGTCCAAGGCCGGGACCGAGCCGCGTCCCAGCTGGGCGATACTCGGCGAAATGGCGGAGCTGGGCGAGGAATCCGTCCTCGAGCACGACAAGATCGGCCGTCTGGTGGTGCGCCTGGATGTGGATCGCCTGGTCGTGGTCGGCCAGGGCCGCCCCGTGCGGGCCCTGTTCCAGGGCGCGGTGCAGGAGGGCTCCTGGGGTGAGGAGGCCATCCACGTGCCGGACATCGACGCGGCCATCGCCCTGCTCGACGAGGAATTGGAGCCGGGTGCGGTGGTGCTGGTGAAGGGTTCGAACTCCGCGGGCCTGTGGACGGTCGCCGACCATCTGATCGGCGCGGATCAGGAGGCCGCGCGATGACCCAGATCCTCTTGTCGGCGGCGATCGCGCTGACCGTCTCCATCCTGCTGACCCCGGTGGTGATCCGCTACTTCGCCAAACAGGGCTTCGGACAGGAGATCCGGGTCGACGGCCCGGAGAGCCACAAGGCCAAGCGCGGCACCCCCACCATGGGCGGCGTCGCCATCATGATCGGCATGTGGGCCGGCTACCTCGGCTCGCATCTGATCTCCATGACCTATGGCGAGCCGGGCCCCTCGGCCTCGGGCCTGCTGGTCATGGGCCTGGCCACCGCGCTGGGCTTCGTCGGCTTCACCGATGACCTGATCAAGCTGCGCAAGCAGCGCAACCTGGGCCTGACCGCGGCCGGCAAGTACATCGGCCAGCTGACCGCGGCCGTCGTGTTCGGCGTCCTGGCCCTGCAGTTCAAGAACATTCACGGCCTGACCCCCGGCGACAAGCGCCTGTCCTACACGCGCGACATCAATACGCTGTCGATGAGCGTGGTGGTCTTCCTGGCATTCGTCTGCCTGCTGGTGGTGGCCTGGTCCAACGCGGTGAACCTGACCGACGGTCTCGACGGCCTGGCCGCCGGCTCGATGAGCCTGGTTTTGGGCGCGTACATGATCATCACCTTCTGGCAGTGGCGTAACTCCTGCTCCGCGCACGCGGTCGCGGGCTGCTACCAGGTTCGGGATCCGCTCGATCTGGCCCTTGTCTGCGCCGCGGGCGGCGCGGCCTGTATCGGCTTCCTATGGTGGAATGCCGCGCCCGCCAAGATCTTCATGGGCGATACCGGCTCGCTGATGCTGGGCGGTCTGCTCGCGGGCCTGTCCATCACCACCCGCACCGAGCTGCTGATGGTCGTCATCGGCGCGCTGTTCGTGGCCGAGGCCGCGTCGGTGGTGCTGCAGGTGGCGGTCTTCCGCGCCACGCGCAATCGCCTGTTCAAGATGGCACCGTTCCATCACCACTTCGAGCTGAGCGGGTGGGCCGAGACCTCGGTCATCATCCGGTTCTGGTTGCTGGCCGGTATGGCCTCGGCGATCGGACTGGGCCTGTTCTACAGCGAATACCTCTCTGCGGCAGGGTGAGTGAGCAATGTCCGAACATTCTCCGAGGGTCCTGCGATCGCCGGGGCCCATGCTCGAATTCCTGCGTGGCCGTGATGTGCTGGTGGCCGGTTGGGGCGTCTCCGGACGCTCGCTGATCGAGCCGCTGCAGGACATCGGCGCGCGCCCGGTGGTCACCGACAGCGGCGAGAAGGCGCTCACCGAGGCCGCCGAACTGGGCCTGGGCACCGCCACCAGTGCCGACCTGCTCAAACCCGATGCGCTGCAACGCTTCGCGCTGGTGATCACCAGCCCGGGCTGGCGGCCGGACTCCCCGGTGCTGGTCTCGGCCGTCACCGAGGGCATTCCGGTGTGGGGCGATGTCGAGTTCGCCTGGTGGGTCGATCAGGCCCGCATCTACGGCCCGGTCCGCAAGTGGCTGGTGGTGACCGGTACCAACGGCAAGACCACCACCACCCAGATGACGCACTCGATCCTGCGCGCCGCCGGGATTCCCTCGGTGGCCTGCGGCAATATCGGCCTGCCCATCCTGGACGCGCTGCGCCGCACCCCGGGCCCGCAGATCCTGGCGGTGGAACTGTCCTCGTTCCAGCTGCACTGGGCGCCGTCGGTGCGCCCGGAGGCCGGCGTGGTGCTGAACGTGGCCGAGGATCACCTGGATTGGCACGGCGGCCTGGACGCCTACGCCGCCGCCAAGGCGCGCGCGCTGACCGGACGGGTCGGCGTGGTCGGCCTGGACGACGCCGTCGCCGCGGCGCTGGCGCGAAAGTCCAAGGCGCGCCGCACCGTCGGCTTCCGCATCGGCGTCCCCGCCGACGGCGAGCTGGGCGTGGTGGACGGCAAGCTGCTCGACCGCGCCTTCACCAAGGCCGCCATCCTGGCCGAGGTCGGCGACATCAGCCCGCAGGGCCCGGCCGGTGTGGCCGACGCCCTGGCCGCCGCCGCCCTGACCCGATCCATCGACGTGGCACCGCAGTTCGTGAAGGAGGGCCTGCAGGAGCACAAGGTCGGCCCGCACCGGGCGGCCTTCGTGCGGGAGCTGTCCGGCGTGGAATTCGTCGACGACTCCAAGGCCACCAACCCGCACGCCGCGCGCTCCTCGATCCTGGCCCACCCCAGCGTGATCTGGGTGGCCGGCGGTCAGCTCAAGGGCGCCAGCGTCGAGGACCTCATCGAGGAATGCCGCGAGCATCTCGTCGCGGCCGTGCTGTTCGGCCAGGACGCGCCGGCGATCGCGGCCGCACTCGCGCGACACGCGCCCGATGTGCCGGTCGTGGAGCTGAATTCGGGGGACGATGCTCGGATGGGTGACCCCTTCACCGAGATCGAGCCCGAAGCGGTGATGGCACGCGCGGTGCGCGTGGCGGCCGGCTTCGCCCACCGCGGCGATACCGTGCTGCTGGCCCCGGCCGCGGCGTCCCTGGACATGTTCGCCGACTACACGCACCGCGGCCGCAGCTTCGCCGCCGCCGTGCAGGCCCTGGACGAGAAGGACATCGGGAGAACCGAATGACGACGGCGACGCCGCGGCGGGCCGGGAACCAGACCCAGCGACCGAGAATCGGATGGTTCGGGGCCTGGCTGGCCCGCCCGCTGGCGTCGTTCCATCTCGTGGTGGCGATCGCGGTGCTGCTCACCGTGCTCGGCCTGGTCATGGTGCTCTCGGCGTCCAGCGTGGAGTCCTACGCCGACGGCGGCTCGGCCTACCGGCTGTTCATCCAGCAGGCGGTGCTGGCCGTTTTCGGCGCGGTGCTGTTCTATATCGCGCTGCGGGTTCCGATGCGGGTGATGCGCCGGCTGTCGTTCCCGGTCTTCGCGCTGTCGGTGGTGCTGCTGGTGCTGGTGCTCATCCCCGGCATCGGCAGCGAGGTGCAGGGTTCGCGGCGCTGGTTCGACCTCGGCGTGGTGTCGGTGCAGCCCTCGGAGGTCGTGAAAGTCACTCTGGTGGTGTGGGGTTCGCACCTGCTGGCCTCCCGGCAGACCGAGAAGGCCGGGTACAAGGACATTCTCATGCCGCTGGTGCCGGCGGGCCTGCTGGTGTGCTTCCTGGTCGTGCTGGAACCCAACCTGTCCACCACCATCGCGCTCGGCATCGTGCTGACCTCGCTGCTGTGGTTCGGCGGGCTGCCGCTGCGCATGTTCGTGACCATCGCGGTCTCGGGTGGCGTGGCGGCGGCGATCCTGGCGCTCTCGGCCGGCTACCGGTCCGACCGCATGCGCGCCTTCTTCAGCCCGGGCGACGACCCGCAGGGCATCGGCTACCAGGCCCGGCAGGCCATGTACTCGCTGGCCGACGGCGGCATCTGGGGTCGTGGCCTGGGTCAGTCCCGGGCCAAGTGGAGCTATCTGCCCAACGCGCACAACGACTTCATCTTCGCCATCATCGGCGAGGAACTCGGGTTCCTCGGATGTGCGCTGGTGCTCGGGCTTTTCGCACTCTTCGTCTACGCCGGTTTGCGGATCGCGACCCGCTCGGTGGATCCGTTCATCCGGCTGCTCACCGCCTCGGCCACCACCTGGATCACCTGTCAGGCGCTGATCAATGTCGGCTATGTCGTCGGTTTGCTGCCGGTGACCGGCCTGCAGCTGCCGCTGGTGTCGGCGGGTGGTTCCTCGCTCGCTATCACGCTGCTCATGTTCGGCATCATCGCCAATGCCGCCCGGCACGAGCCCGAGGCGGTGGCGGCCCTGCACGCGGGCCAGGACGGCCGCTTCAGCCGGCTGCTGCGCCTGCCGAAACCCGAACTGTACTCGCCTGCGCGGGCGCAGGCCTCCCGGGCTCGCACCAAGGCCAAGGCCAAGGCGAAGGCCAAGGTGAAGTCCGCCCCGCAGCGGCGCGCGCTACCCTCGGGTCGGAGCCGGGGCGGCTCGGAGTCGTCGGCGCGGCGGTCGATAGATTCGGATTCGGCCCGGCGCAGCAGCCGCTCCACGGAGTCGTGGCGCAGCACCCGGGCCTGGGAGCCCAACTATCCGATGAAACACGCGAGGGAACGGGGTAATTCGAGGTGACAGTGGAGCGGCCGGACAGCGATGTGGGAACCGCCGAGGCTCACACCGACCTTCCCGACCATCTGCAACGCGTGCACATGATCGGCATCGGTGGTGCCGGTATGTCCGGGATCGCCCGAATTCTCCTGTCGCGTGGCGGCATGGTCTCCGGCTCCGACGCCAAGGAGAGCCGCGGCGTGCTGGCCCTGCGGGCGCGCGGCGCGCAGGTGCGCATCGGCCACGACGCCGGCGCCCTGGATCTGCTGCCCGGCGGGCCCACCGCGGTGGTGACCACCTACGCCGCCATTCCCAAGACCAATCCCGAGCTGGTGGAGGCGCATCGGCGCGGCGTGCCGGTGCTGCTGCGCCCGGCCGTGCTGGCCTCGCTCATGCAGGGCCACAAGACGCTGCTGGTGTCGGGCACGCACGGCAAGACCTCGACCACCTCCATGCTGGTGGTGGCTCTGCAGCACTGCGGGTACGACCCGTCCTTCGCCGTCGGCGGCGAGCTCAACGAGGCCGGCACCAATGCCCACCACGGCACCGGCGGCATCTTCGTGGCCGAGGCCGACGAGAGCGACGGATCGCTGCTGCAGTACGCGCCCGACGTCGCCGTGGTCACCAATATCGAGTCCGACCACCTGGACTACTTCGGTACGGACGAGGCCTACGTCCAGGTCTTCGACGACTTCGTGGACCGGCTCGAACCGGGCGGCCGCCTGGTGGTGTGCGTGGACGATCCGGGTTCGCTGGGCCTGGCGCAGCGGTCGGTGGCCCGGCTGGCCGAGGATCCGCGCGGCATCCAGGTGATCGGTTACGGCTCCGGCGATTTCGCCACGTCCGGTGTCCCGGTCGGCGCGCAGCTGCTGTCCTGGGAGCCGCGCGATGTCGGCGGCGTGGCCGTCTTCCAGCTCGCCGACGAGCATGCCCCGCGCACCCTGCGCCTGTCGGTGCCCGGCCGGCACATGGCCCTCAATGCGCTGGGCGCGCTGCTGGCCGCCCGCGCGACCGGCGCCGACATGGGCGAGATCATCCAGGGCCTGGAGGGTTTCGGCGGCGTGCACCGCCGCTTCCAGCTCACCGGACGCGAGAACGGCGTGCGCGTCTTCGACGACTACGCCCACCACCCGACCGAGGTGCGCGCGGTGCTCTCCGCCGCCGCCGAACTGGTCGCGCAGGAGGCGCGTGACGGCGCGCGCTCGCGGCCGGGCCGGGTGATCGTGGTGTTCCAGCCCCACTTGTACAGCCGCACCGCCACTTTCGCGACCGAGTTCGGCGCGGCGCTGTCGCTGGCCGACGAGGTGGTGGTGCTCGATGTGTACGGCGCGCGTGAGGAACCGCTGCCGGGTGTGAACGGTGCGCTGGTGGCCAACGCGGTCACCAAACCCGTGCACTACCAGCCGGATATGTCCCGGGTCGGCAAGCAGGTGGGCGCGCTGGCGCGGCCCGGCGACGTGGTGATCACCATGGGCGCGGGTGATGTGACCATGCTGGGCAGCCAGATTCTGGACGGGCTGCGCGCACGACCCTCACACGGACGGTGAGCCACCGTGGGCTCGGGTGGGGGAGCGGCGGATCGTCCGGATCCGGCCGCCGGCGATAGCTACGACGCGGACGATTACGACACCGAATCCGCTGCGGCAGCGCACAACAGCGCCGAATCCGCGGGCGAGAGCGCGGCGGCCCGGCGGGCCCGGCTGCGCCGTGGGCGGGTCCGCCGCGAATCGCGGATCGTGACGGCGTGGCAGTCGCGCTGGGTGCGGTGGGGCGCCCTGGCCGGGGTCGTGGTGCTGATCGCGTTCGGACTGGTCGCCTGGTTCACGCCACTGCTGTCGGTGCGCACGGTGCAGGTGGAGGGGCTGAGTGCCGTTCCGGAACAACAGGTTCAGGACGCGCTAGAGGTACCGGACGGTCTGTCCATGATGCGGCTGGACACCAATGCCATGGCCGAACGGGTCTCGCGGCTGCCCAAGGTCCGTTCCGTGCGCGTGCAGCGGGTGTTCCCGTCCACGGTCCGGGTGACGGTGGTGGAGCGCACCCCCGTGCTGTACTTCGACAGTCCCGACGGTGCCCATCTGCTCGATTGCGACAGCGTGGAATTCGCGATCGAGTCGCCGGGACCGGGGGTACCCAAACTGGTGACCGATCATCCGGGCGGATCGGACCCGGTGACCAAGGCCGCGGTGGTGGTCATGGCAGCGATTCCGGTTCCGCTGCGCGACGAGGTCGGTGTGGGAGCGGTTGTGGCCCGCTCGGTTTCGGATATTGCCCTGGAGTTGCGTGATGGCCGGACCGTACTCTGGGGCGGAACCGCGGACTCCGCGCGCAAGGCCGCGGTGGTCGGACCCCTGCTTTCCCAGCCGGGCAAGGTATTCGATGTTTCGAGTCCGAATCTGGTCACGGTAAAGTGAGCGATACCCATTGGGCTGCCGAAATTTTCGGTGGTTTGCCGGAAGGGCACCGTCGGTTCCGATCCAGGACCGGAGGGCAACCGTCCACGATACGATGCTCGGGTGGGTCGGACGAGTCGAATCACACAAGATTCTGATGCTCGGTTCGGCGCGCCTGCGCCCGTAACGCGGTGGCTGCGAATACCGTTCGGCACCAGTCGGATACTTGACATAACGCTGAACCTATGGTTGAGGGTTTATCGGACCGAGACCATAGTGCCGGTATTTTGCGAGTAGCCGAAGACGACAAGCTGTTTCAGATCGAAGGAAGGCGAGAGCCCATGACGCCCCCGCACAACTACCTTGCTGTGATCAAGGTCGTCGGTATCGGCGGCGGCGGCGTGAACGCCGTCAACCGGATGATCGAACAGGGACTCAAGGGAGTCGAGTTCATCGCCGTCAACACCGACGCGCAGGCGTTGTTGATGTCGGATGCGGACGTGAAGCTCGATGTCGGCCGGGAACTCACCCGCGGTCTGGGCGCCGGCGCCGATCCGGAGGTGGGCCGCAAGGCCGCCGAGGATCACAAGGACGAGATCGAGGAAGTCCTCAAGGGCGCCGACATGGTCTTCGTGACCGCCGGCGAGGGTGGCGGCACCGGCACCGGCGGCGCGCCGGTCGTGGCCTCCATCGCGCGCAAGCTCGGCGCGCTCACCATCGGTGTTGTGACGCGGCCGTTCTCGTTCGAGGGCAAGCGCCGCAGCAACCAGGCAGAGGCCGGCATCCAGGCCCTGCGCGAGTCCTGCGACACCCTCATCGTCATTCCGAACGACCGGCTGCTGCAGCTCGGCGACGCGGCCGTGAGCCTGATGGACGCCTTCCGCTCCGCGGACGAGGTGCTGCTCAACGGTGTTCAGGGCATCACCGATCTGATCACCACCCCGGGTCTGATCAATGTCGACTTCGCCGACGTCAAGTCGGTCATGTCCGGCGCGGGCTCGGCTCTCATGGGCATCGGCTCGGCCCGCGGCGAGGGCCGGTCGGTGAAGGCCGCTGAGGCAGCGATCAATTCGCCACTGCTGGAAGCCTCCATGGACGGCGCGCACGGCGTGCTGCTGTCCATCGCGGGCGGCTCCGACCTCGGCCTGTTCGAGATCAACGAGGCCGCCTCGCTGGTGCAGGAGGCCGCGCACATCGAGGCCAACATCATCTTCGGTACGGTCATCGACGATTCCCTCGGCGATGAGGTCCGCGTCACCGTGATCGCCGCCGGCTTCGACGGCAGCGGGCCCTCCCGGCGCATCGAGCCCGCGGTCAGCCGGTTCACCAATACCGGCGGCACCGCGAGCGCCAGCGCCGGAAGCGTCGGCCGCCCACACGAATACACCGCGGCCCGCACCTCCGAGCCCGCTCCCGCGCCGCGCCCCGAGCCCGCGCCGGCCCCGCCGCCGCAGCCGGTCGCCGAGCGCGGCCCGGCCCCGTCCTACAGCGCGCCCCGGCCGGCCGTCGACCCGACGGTCGCGAGCAATACTCGCGGCCACATCCAGCCCCCGGACGCCGATGACGACGACGTCGACGTCCCCTCCTTCATGCGCCGCTGACGTTGCGCCGCTGACGGATTCATCCATCGCGCCCGCTCCGGCTCCGGAGCGGGCGCGATGTCGTTCCCGGGCGGTGGTGTCGTTCCGGGCGCGGAGCTGGGTTCGGGGTTGCCCGCCGGTGACTACTACCCTCGAAGGCATGACAGCAGCGGCACGGGTATTTCGGACCAGACGGGTTGTGACGACGCGGGCGGGCGGGTTCTCGGCCGCGCCGTACGACTCGTTCAACCTGGGCGATCACGTGGGTGATGATCCGGAGGCGGTGCGGCGCAATCGGGTTCGGCTCGCGGAGAACATTGGGCTCGCGCCGGACCACCTGGTGTGGATGGAGCAGATCCACGGGCGGAACGTGGAGATCGTGGACGGGCCGCGGACCGAGCCGGTGCCCGCCACCGATGCGCTGGTGACCACCCGGCGCGATCTCGCGCTGGTGGTGCTGACCGCCGACTGCGTGCCGATCCTGCTGTCCGACGATGAGGCCGGCGTCATCGCCGCCGTGCACGCGGGGCGGATCGGGGCCCGGATCGGGATCGTGCCGCGAGTGCTGGAGGCCATGATGTCGGTGGGCGCGCAGCCCGAGCGCATCGGCGCGTTCCTCGGCCCGGCGGCCAGCGGTCGCCAGTACGAGGTGCCCGCCGCCATGCGCGCCGATGTCGAGGCGCATCTGCCCGGCAGCGCGACCACCACGGCCAAGGGCACGCCCGGCCTGGATCTGCGCGCGGGCATCCGCCGGCAACTGGAGGCGGCCGGCGTGGGCGCGGTCGTGGTGGATCCGCGGTGCACCATCGAGGACCGGACGCTGTTCTCGCACCGCCGCGACGCGCCGACCGGCCGACTCGCCGGTGTGATTTGGATGTCATCCGAGGGAGTTTCAGAATGACCGAAAGCTTCACCGCCGCAGAGGGATCCGATGCGGCGCAGGTCACGTCCGGCGGTGGTCGCGCCGGCGAACTCGCCACCGCCCTGTCGGCACTCATCGAGCGAATCGACGCAGCGTGCGCGGCCGCGGGCCGGGCACCGGGTTCGGTGCGCCTGCTGCCGGTCACCAAGTTCTTCCCCGCCTCGGATATCGAGATCCTCTATGGATTGGGCTGCCGCGAGTTCGGCGAGTCCCGTGAGCAGGAGGCGGCGGACAAGGTGGCGCAGCTGCGACACCTGTCCCAGATACGCTGGGACTTCATCGGACGCCTGCAGCGGAACAAGGCGAAATCCGTTGCACGCTGGGCCGATACGGTCTACTCGGTGGACAGCGACCGGCTCGCGAGCGCCCTCGACGCCGCTGCGGAGGCCGCACTGGACGACGGATCCCGCACCACCCCCTTGCGGGTGCTGCTCCAGGTGTCCCTGGACGCGGACCCGTCCCGCGGCGGCGCCCGCGACGCGGCCCTGCACGCGCTCGCCGATCAGGTCGCCGCGTCGCGATCCCTGCAGCTCGCAGGCCTGATGGCCATCCCGCCACTGGACGTGGAACCGGATGCCGCCTTCGAGCAACTGGCCCGCATCCACGCCGCATTAACGACTGTCCACCCCGATGCGAAAGAACTGTCGGCGGGCATGTCCGGCGACTTGGAGTCGGCCATCCGCCATGGATCCACCTGCGTGCGTGTCGGTACAGCCCTGATGGGCGCGCGACCGATAACCTCGGCGTAGCAAAGAAACCTCACCAGTCACATTCGAAACATATGCTTGGTGGCAGACGAGGACTGAGCAGGACAACACCCCAGGCCAACCGGGGCCGAAGGAAGGTCGACCAGATGAGCACGCTGCACAAGTTCAAGGCGTACTTCGGGATGGTTCCGCTCGAGGATTACGAAGACGATTACGTCGACGACCGCGGAGCCGCCCGGAGCGCCGATGAGCGTGGCCAGCGTCGTCCCCGGCCCTACGCCGAACGCGAGCGTGATTACGACCGATACGGCGAGGACCGCTACGACGACGAGCCCGCCTACGAGCCGTCCTACAAGGCGCCCTACAAGCCCGGGTACAGCGTGTCCCGCCGGGACGACTACGCCGACGATCACCGCGAGCGCGACCACCGCGACCGCTACGACACCGACGACCGCTACGACGCGCCCCGTCGTCCCACCCGCATCGACACCGCCCCGTCCAGCCGCACCCGTGCCATGGGCGGCAGCGCGCCCTCGGTGCGCGGCAGCACCCGCGGCGCGCTCGCGATGGATACCGATGCGGAGCGGCGCATCGAGGAGCTGCGGGAGCAGGAGCGCCGGATCGAGGCGGCCCGCCGTCCCCAGATCTTCGAGGACGGAGGCACCTTGTCCAAGATCACCACGTTGCGCCCGCGCACCTACGCGGAGGCCGCCATCATCGGTGAGCGCTTCCGCGACGGCACCCCGGTGATCATGGACCTGGTCGAGATGAGCAACTCCGACGCCCGCCGCCTGGTGGACTTCGCCGCGGGCCTGGCCTTCGCCCTGCGTGGTTCGTTCGACAAGGTCGCCACCAAGGTGTTCCTGCTCTCACCGGCTGACGTGGACGTCTCCGCCGAGGAGCGCCGCCGGATCGCGGAAAACGGCTTCTACAACCAGAAGTGACGAGCTGCCGCAGCCGCGAGTACGCGGAGGCGGCAGCCGGGGTTCGACCGTTGCGCCAAAACTGAACGGCGGCAACGAATTGCGTTCGTCAACGGGGGTTGCGAAATAGTCGCGGGGGATTCGTGGGGGAGTCTTGCGCCCGAGTTGTCGGGTATCGCACGCTCATTCAGATGGGCATGTCATGAATCACATGCCTGGATTCGGGCTCTGGATGTGGTCCCTTGCCGGGGTTCCCTAGAAGTTCGCGGCCTACCGCGGCCTGGACTGCGCTCCGCCCTCCCCGCGCTTGGAGCGGAGGAGCGAAGCGGGGGGAGCGGATGGAGGGAAGGCCGAGGTAACAGGGCCGCGAACCCGCCCGGAGCGAAGCGGAGGGCGATCGGGCCCAGTGTTTCTATTTTGCCGATCATGGAATCTAGGGCACAGTGGTGCGGTGGCCCTGTTCCAGGTGTTGAACCTACTGCTGTTCCTCTTCTGGCTGCTGCTGATCAGCCGAGTCATCGTCGAGTTCATCCGCAGCTTCGCGCGAGACTGGCGGCCGACGGGCTTCGTGGTGATCATCCTGGAGGTGATCTTCACGGTCACCGACCCTCCGGTGAAACTTCTGAGGCGTTTGATACCCCCAGTGAATCTTGGGGGAATTCGGCTCGATCTGTCGATTATGGTCCTGCTTTTCATCGTGTTCATCTTGATGACGATCACGGGCCAGGCAGGGCAGTCGATAGCTCAGGTGTGACAGAATGGCCGGAAAGAAAGCTTGCCCAGATCTACCGCTAGATCTCCATACGAAGCGTGAAGGGATCGTTCCATGCCGCTGACCCCCGCCGATGTTCATAACGTCGCGTTCAGCAAACCGCCGATCGGGAAGCGCGGCTACAACGAGGATGAAGTCGATGCCTTCCTCGACCTGGTCGAGCAGGAGCTCTCACGCCTCATCGAGGAGAACGCTGATCTTCGCCAGCGAGTTGCCGAGTTGGATGCGGAACTGGCTGACGCCAAGAAGAATCGGGGCCCCGCGGTTCAGCCGGTGAAGGCGCCCGTCGCGCCGGAGCCCATCAAGGCCGCTCCGCCGCCGCCCCCGGCCCCCATGCCGGCTCCGGTCCCGGTGGCCGCCGTCAAGCAGGAAGCGCCCTCCGCGGACGCGAATCTGCAGGCCGCCAAGGTGCTTTCGCTGGCCCAGGAGATGGCCGACCGCCTCACCTCCGATGCCAAGACCGAGGCCGAGCAGCTGCTGGCCAACGCCCGGGCCAACTCCGAGCGCCTGGTCAGCGACGCGCGTACGCGTTCCGAGGCGATGATCGCCGATGCCCGTCAGAAGGCCGAGGCCATGCTGTCCGACGCGCAGACCCGCTCGGATTCCCAGCTGCGCCAGGCGAAGGAGAAGGCCGACGCCCTGCAGGCCGACGCCGAGCGCAAGCACACCGAGATCATGGCCACCATCACCCAGCAGCGCAGCGTGCTGGAGAGCCGGATCGAGCAGCTCAAGACCTTCGAGCGCGAATACCGTGTGCGCCTGAAGTCCTACCTGGAATCGCAGCTGGAGGAGCTGGAGAACCGTGGTTCGGCGGTCCCGGTCGACGGCGGCGAGTTCGGCCAGGATGCGTCCGGCAACGGCGCACTTCTCAAGGGCAGCAAGTAAAGTCGTAGATACGGCCAGCGATGCCAGGTCGCGCGGGACGAACTCCCGGGTGGCGCGGTATCGCCGCCAACCTTTCGAGTCCTCCGATAGCCGTCGCTATCGAAGCCCAACGAGGGGGTGGTGCACTTGCTCGTGGTGACGCTCGCGCTCGCAGCCGTGGGTTTCGGCCTGCTGGTGACCGCACTGACCACCGGTTCGGTGATCTGGGCATGGGGCTGCATCATCGTGTGCGTGATAGGCGCGGTGCTGCTGCTCGTCAGTGCGTTGTCGCTGCGGACCGATGATGAGGACACCTCGTCACGGCCGGGCGGAAGACATGCGAAGCACTAGCGGGGCGGGTCCGCGGAATATCCGCTGGACCGGCCCCGCTAGACTGTAGAGAGCTTTACGGCGTTGATCCGGCCATCACCGGGGAGCTTTCGGAAGAACGGCGGGGTGTCTGCGTTCAGCAGTGAACGACAGGGCCTCGCTCACTAGAACCGAACGGGTGAGCCCGTCACAGCTCACAATGAGAGGCTCGGTCCTGCAAGGGTTTTCGTGATCCTGGACCGGGCAAGCGGGGTGGTACCGCGGTTACGGCGCACCGAGCGCCGGCATCGTCCCCGTGCCCACAGTGCTGGCACGAGGAGCTGAGAGGCCGCGATGGCGGACGAGACCACCACCCGAAGCGCATATCCGCGCGTTGACCTGAGCCGGACCTCCGGTCAGGTGTCGTTCCCCGAGCTGGAGCAGCGGGTCCTGGACTACTGGGCCGCCGACGACACCTTCCGTGCCAGCATCGAGAACCGTTCCGATGCAGAGGAATTCGTCTTCTACGACGGCCCGCCCTTCGCCAATGGGTTGCCGCACTATGGCCATCTGCTCACCGGATACGTCAAGGATTTGATCCCGCGATTCCAAACCATGCGCGGGAAGAAGGTGGAACGACGATTCGGTTGGGATACTCACGGCCTCCCCGCGGAAATCGAAGCGGAGAAGCAGCTCGGTATCACGGACAAATCACAGATCGATGCCATGGGTCTCGCGGAATTCAATGCCGCGTGCAAATCCTCGGTACTTCGCTACACGAACGAGTGGCGTAACTATGTGACACGCCAGGCCCGTTGGGTCGACTTCGACAACGACTACAAAACCCTCGACCTCGACTTCATGGAATCGGTCATGTGGGCGTTCAAGTCGCTGTACGACAAAGGCCTGATCTATCAGGGCTTCCGGGTGCTGCCCTACAGCTGGTACGAGCAGACCCCGCTGTCCAATCAGGAGGCGCGGCTCGACGACTCCTACCGGATGCGCCAGGATCCGGCGGTCACCGTCGACATGGTGCTGCGGGTTCCCGCCGAGCACCCACTGCACGCCCTGGACGGCGCCAACGTCCTCATCTGGACCACCACGCCGTGGACGCTGCCGTCCAACCTGGCGATCGCGGTGCACCCGGACATCACCTACGCCCACGTCCAGGGCAAGGACGGCAAGCGGTACGTGCTTGCCGCCGAGCGGGTCTCGCACTACGCGCGCGAGCTGGGCGAGGAACCGGCTGTGCTGTCCGAGTATTCGGGCGCGGCGCTGGAGGGTCTGCACTACCTGCCGCCCTTCGACTTCTTCCTCGGTCACCCCAACGCGCACCGGGTGCTCAACGCCGACTACGTGACCACCGACTCCGGTACCGGCGTGGTGCATCTGGCGCCCGCGTTCGGTGAGGAGGACATGGATGTGGCCGCCGCCAATGGAATCGAGGTCGTGCAGCCCCTCGACGCGGGCGGCAAGTTCACCTCCATGGTGCCGCCCTACGAGGGCCTCATGGTCTTCGACGCCAACCCGGTCATCATCAAGGACCTCAAGGCGGCCGGAAAGCTGTTGCGGCACGAGACCATCGAGCACTCCTACCCGCACAGCTGGCGCTCGGGCCAGCCGCTGATCTACATGGCGGTGCCGTCCTGGTTCGTGGCGGTCACCACCTTCCGCGACCGCATGGTGGAGCTCAACAAGGAGATCACCTGGGTTCCCGAGCACATCCGCGACGGCCAGTTCGGCAAGTGGCTGCAGAACGCGCACGACTGGAACATCAGCCGCAACCGCTACTGGGGTGCGCCCATCCCGGTGTGGATCTCCGACGACCCGGCCTACCCGCGGGTGGACGTGTACGGCTCGCTGGATCAGCTGGAGCAGGACTTCGGGGTGCGGCCGAGCGACCTGCACCGGCCCGGCATCGACGAGCTGGTGCGCCCGAATCCCGATGACCCGACCGGGAAGTCGATGATGCGGCGCACGCCCGAGGTGCTGGACTGCTGGTTCGAGTCCGGCTCCATGCCGTACGCGCAGGTGCACTACCCGTTCGAGAACAAGGAGTGGTTCGAGGGCACCCCCGGCGCTGCCGCGCACAGCCCCGGCGACTTCATCGTCGAGTACAACGGCCAGACTCGCGGCTGGTTCTACAACCTGCACATCCTGTCCACCGCGCTGTTCGATCGCCCGGCCTTCAAATCGGTGGTGGCGCACGGCATCGTGCTCGGCGACGACGGCCTCAAGATGTCCAAGTCAAAGGGCAACTACCCGGACGTCAACGAGGTCTTCGACCGCGACGGCTCCGATGCCATGCGGTGGTTCCTCATGGCGTCCCCGGTGCTGCGCGGCGGCAACCTCATCGTCACCGAGCGCGGTATCCGCGAGGGCGTCGGCCAGGCCCTGCGCCCGCTCTGGAACGCGTGGACCTTCCTGCAGCTCTACGCCTCCAAGCCGGGTACCTGGCGCACGGACTCGCCGAATGTGCTGGACCGCTACATCCTGGCCAAGCTGGCGCAGACCCGCGACGTCATGACCGACGCCCTCGAGATCTACGACATCGCGACGGCCTGCGACGAGCTGCGCACCTTCGCCGACGCGCTCACCAATTGGTATGTGCGCCGGTCGCGTTCGCGCTTCTGGGAAGAGGACCGCGACGCCATCGACACCCTGCACACGGTGCTCGAGGTGACCACCCGGCTGGCGGCGCCGCTGTTGCCGCTGCTGACCGAGGTGATCTGGCGCGGCCTCACCGGCGAGCGCTCGGTGCACCTGGCCGACTGGCCGAGCGACACCGACCTGCCGCACGATGCCGAACTGGTGTCGGCCATGGACGAGGTCCGCACGGTCTGCTCCACGGTGCTGAGCCTGCGCAAGGCCCAGAACCTGCGCGTGCGCCTGCCGCTCTCGGAGGTCACCGTGGCCGCCGCCGACGCGGAACGGTTGCGGCCCTTCGTGGATCTGATCGCCGACGAGGTGAACGTCAAGAAGGTCGACCTCACCACCGATGTGGCCGCGCACGGCCGCTTCGAGCTCGTGGTGAACGCCCGCGCCGCCGGACCGCGCCTGGGCAAGGAGGTCCAGACCGTCATCAAGGCCGTCAAGGCGGGGGAGTGGAGCGAGGCCGCCGACGGCACCGTGTCCGCCGCCGGCATCGCCCTGCTGCCGGAGGAGTACACCCAGCGCCTGGTCGCCGCCGAACCCGAATCCACCGCCGCCCTGCCCGGCAATATCGGTCTGGTGGTGCTGAATTCGGCGGTCACCGAGGAGCTGGAGGCCGAGGGCTGGGCCCGGGATCTCATCCGCGATCTGCAGGAGACCCGCAAGTCCCTGGGCCTGGATGTCTCCGACCGCATCACGGTCGTGCTCGACGTCCCGGCCGAGCGCCTGGGCTGGGCGGAGACCCACCGCGAGCTGATCGCGGGCGAAATCCTCGCCACCACACTGTCTCTCGGTGAGGTGGGTGCGGATGCCCCCGAGGTCGTCGGCGGCGTGAAGGTCTCGATCGTCAAGGCGTAGCCAGGTTTGATCGTTGCCGAAGAGGCGAGGGGCGGAACCGAACCGGTTCCGCCCCTTCCTTTTTGGTGTCTGCATCGGCGTGTCCGATGATCGATGCTTCGGGCGTCATCCATGGCGAGGTCAGTTGCAGAAGCTGCCCCGCAATGCCTTCGGTACCGCGCTGCGCATGATCATTGCTCTCGGCGAGAAGCCGCGTCCTGACGGCGTGAAGACGCTGGCAGGCGGCGACTGTGACTGGCGGATCCGGTTCGGGCAGTACCGAATCGTCTACAGCATCGACGACGACGCCACTGTGGTCACCGTCTTCATAGTGGCCAAGCGATCCGATGCCTATCTACAGACAGCCGTGTAGCTGGCAGCAAACTTCTAGCGCCTTTCCCGGATCCGGGCGGGCGCTCTCGTGCCTTCTGTGTCCGAACGCCTGAACGGGTGGCTCTATGGTCAGCGACGGGGCATGAGACACGCGGCCCAAGTTCTCTTGTGACTCATGTTGCGCGTGCGCTACAACAGCTATTAGTCAGCTAATTGTCTTGCTCGAGATGTTGCTGCGGTATCGCCGATGAAGGGGCACGCATATGGCTCGAAGGCAGGTTCACCGTTTCGCATCATTCGTCACGACGACCTCGGCCCTGGTGCTGAGCGCCGCGCTCTGGGCGGGCCTGGCGCACGCGGACACCGGCTCGGCGTCGGGGTCCGCCTCCGGCAGCGCCAGCGGGTCGGCCTCGGGCAGCGCGAGCGGTTCCGCGCAGCTGCCGGTGGCCAGTCCGCGGGCCATGGTCGCGCTCGCGCTCGCGACCACTCAGATCGGCAAGCCCTATCGCTGGGGTGGCACCGGCCCGGACGCCTGGGACTGCTCGGGCCTGGTGCAGTGGGCTTTTCGCAGCGTCGGCATCGATATGCCGCGTACCACTTGGCAGCAGGCCGACGCCGGGCTCGAGGTGCCCGTCGGCGCCATGCAGGAGGGTGACGTCGTCATTCTCAATGACGACGCCTCCCACGTAGGCATCTACGCGGGAGGCGGCAATGTGCTGAACGCGTACGACTGGGGTGTGCCCGTCGGCCTGACTCCGCTGAGCCAGTTCGACATCTACACGATTCGCCGCTTCTACTGAATCGTCTTACTCGACAACCAGTTCCACGGGGATGTTGCCGCGGGTGGCCTTGGAGTAGGGGCATACCTGGTGGGCGGCCTCGACCAGCTCGCGGCCCTTGTCGTTCTGCAGCTCCTCGGGCAGCTCGACGCGCAGCACGACGGAGATGCCGAAACCGGTCTCCTCGTCCTTGTTCAGGCTGACGTCGGCGGTCACCGAGGTGTCGCCCAGCTCGATACCCTGGTTGCGGGCGACCACCTGCAGCGCGCCGGCGAAGCAGGCCGAATAACCCACCGCGAACAGCTGCTCCGGGTTGGTGCCGTCACCGCTGCCGCCGGCCTCCTTGGGCTGGGCCAGCTTCAGGTCGAGGTAACCGTCGGAGCTGACCGAGCGGCCCTCGCGGCCGACGGAGGTAGCGGACGAGGTGAAGAGCTTAGCCATTTCGAATCTCCCTAGACAGACTTGTCTGTTCAGACGCGACTCAGGGTAGACAGACCTGTCTGCTATCGTCAATACCGAAGCCCGATGAGGGGAAGGAGTGCAGGTCAGCCATGAGTGAAGCCCGTGATCGCCTGCTGGACACCGCGACCCGGCTGTTCTATGCCGAGGGCATCCACACCGTCGGCATCGACCGCATCATCGCCGAGGCGGGCATCGCGAAGGCCACCTTCTACCGGCACTTCAAGGCCAAGGAAGACCTGGTCGTCGCCTACCTGGTGCGCGAATACGGCCGTCAGCGCGAGGTATTGGAGGCCATCCCCGGCGCCGGCACCGACTCCATCGTCGGCATCTTCGAGCGGCTGGGCGAGCTCAGCTGCGGACCGGGCTTCCGGGGCTGCCCGTTTCTCAATGCGGCCGTGGAGTTCCCGAATCCGGAGCATGCCGTGCGCAAGGTCGTCGACGACTATCGCGGCTGGTTCCGGGATCTGATGGCCGACCGGCTGCGCGCCGCGGGGCACACCGACATCGACGATGCCGCCCGGTCGCTGCTGCTGACCCGCGACGGCGTGGCCGTCAGCGGGGGTATGGGAGACAACGAGACGGTCCGGGTGGGCATCCGGACCGCCTTGTCGCAGTTGGGTATTCGATAGACCGGCCTCAGACGCCGACCGCCTCCTCCATCTCCTCCTCGGCCGCCATCGCGGTCTCGGCGGACGGGGCCTGCCCGACGGGCTCGGGGGCGGCGTGGCGTGGCGCGGATTGCGCTGTGGCCTGCCGCTTTTCGGTCAGGCCCGCCACGATCATGAGCAGCACGCCCGCCGCCAGCCAGAGCGCCAGGCTCGCCATCCGGCCACCCAGTCCGGTGCTGTCGAAGTAGAGCAGGCTGCGTGCTCCCTCGACGAAGCCCGCGCCGTTCCAGAAGTGGTGCAGCGTGCCGAAGAAGTCGTTCTGCAGCCACGGGCTGTAGACGCCGCCGGAGCTGGTGAAGTTCAGCATGACGAACAGCACCATCAGGGCCAGCGTGGTCCAGCGCTTCAGGAAGGTGTGCAGGCCGATGCCGATGGTCAGGACTCCCGCGGAGTACAGCCACGACATGCCCCAGATCGCGCCCAGGTCGTGGTCGACCACGTGGAAGACCGGGCCGGCGAGGGCCAGACCGATCAGGCTCACCAGCAGCGAGGTGACCAGGCCGATCGCGCCCCGCAGCCACATGGACAGGCCCGCGCCCGCCGCGCCGATGGCGGCGACGCTGCCGTAGGAGCCGATGCTCAGGGCGACCAGCAGGAAGAAGATGCCCTGTGCGGTGGGGTCGCCGGAGCTGGGGGTGGTGACGTCGGTGACGGTCAGCGGCGCGTTCTGCAGCCCGGCGACCTGGCCGAAGACGGCCTCGGCGGCCATGGCGGTGGTGTCGGATCCGGCCTTGGCCACCAGCAGTTCGGGCTTGTCGGTGTCGGGGACGTACGCGCCGGCCAGGTCGCGGTGGCGCAGCTGGCTGACCGCGTCGTCGCGGGTCGGCACGGTGATCACGTCGAGGGCATTGCCGCCCTTGTCCTTCAGGGTCTGCGCGAGCACCTTGACCTGTGGGCTGTCGCCGACGATGGCCACCGCCAGGTGGTTGGGCTCGGGCTGATGGAACGCGCCCAGGTACGCCAGCCCCATGCCGAGACACATGAGCAGCGGGGTGAGCAGGTGCACGGCGACATGCCGGATCTGATGCGAGGCCATGGGTTCTTCTCCAATAGTTGGTAAATACAACCAATCGAGGTTGTAGTCTACAACTATGAAGAGCGCTGACGCATTCCCCGGCCGATCCGATGCGATCGAGGTCATACAGCGTGAGCTCACGGCCTTCGCCCGGCGCGCCCGCGGGCGCGCCGCCGAACTGCATCCGGAGCTGTCGCTGGTGGCCTCCAGCATTCTCGACCTGGTGATCGAGCGGAACGGGTGCCTGGCCTCGGATCTGGCCGGGCACTTCCACCTCGACAAGTCCACGGTCAGCCGCCAGGTGGCCGCGCTGGAACGCGACGGCTACCTGGCCCGCGAGGTCGACCCGGCCAACCGCCGCAACCTGGTGCTGCACGCCACCGCCGAGGGCAGACGGGTGGCCCGCGCCGCGGCGCGCAACCGCAGCGCCGCGTTCAGCGAACGGTTCGCCGACTGGGACGACGCGGATGTCGAGCGGCTCGCGGCCTATCTCGTGCGCTACAACGCCGCCGACGAGGGCTAGCGGCTTCGCCGGAAAGACGCCAGGGCCGGAACCCGCCGCGGCTCAATCCGTTTCGGGCAGCTCCAGGCCCTTGGCCAGCACCGGCCACGAGGCGCGCAGCGCGTCCTGCCAGTAGCCCCACGAGTGTGTGCCCGGCTTGGCGATATCAAAGGTCGCGGGAATGTCCAACTGGTGCAGGCGGGTCTTCAGATTGCGGGCGCACCAGTCGCTGGCCGCCTCCAGGATGCCGCCGACCAGGATCTGCTGCGGCAGACCGCCGTCCGCCGGACCGAGGCTGCGCACATCGGCCACATTGTCGTGGCGGCCGGGCAAGCCGGAGCCGTTGGAGACATAGATCCCCAGGCCGCGCAGCGCCTCGGCGTGCACGTAGGGGTCGTTGGCGGCCCACTCCGGATCGTCCATCGGCCCGTACATGTTCACCGGATTGCCGCCGCCTATGGAGACCACCAGGTCGGTGAACTTCTGGCCGACCGGATCACTGATCTGGGCGCACCCGCTGTAGGCAGCGACGGCCCGGTACAGGCCGGGCGCGGCGATCGGAAGCTGCAGTACCGAGGTGCCCGACATGGACATGCCCGCGATGGCGTGAATTCCATTGGTGGCCAGGGCCGCGTCGACCAGCGGGGGTAGCTCCTCGGTGAGGAAGGTCTTCCACATGGGCTGGCCCAGCCGGGGATCGGGGCTGCGCCAATCGGTGTAGTAGGTGAACGCGCCGCCGATCGGCATCACCACGTTCACGTTCTTGTCCATGAAGAACTGGGTGGAATCGGTATTGCGCTTCCAGGTCGCCGTGTCCTGGCCGCCGCCCGCGCCATTGAGCAGATACAGCACCGGGCGCGGCTCGGAGGTGTCGGCGGGACGCTGCACCTCGACCGTGATGTCGGAGTTCATCGCCGCCGAGTGCACGTGCAGCGTCAGGTTGCGGGAGTCGTGCACCTCGAAGGAGGTGATGGCGGAGCCGTCGTCGGACACCGCGGTGCCCGCGAGGCTCGCCGTGCTGGTTATCGGGTCGGGTGGGGCACCGAAGGCCGGACCGGCGGGTACGACCATGGTGAACGTAGTGACAAGAGAACAACTTGCCGCCGCGAGCAGTGCCGCCCGGGTGCCCAATCCGCCTAGCAAAACCGACCTTCGATCCAGAGGGGTATCCCGACCCACGGGCATGATCGTCGAAACATGCCCCCATGTTTCGGGTTTCGACAAATTCGGTCTGGCGTGGTCGGGCGCACGGCACCTGTGCGCCGAACCTGGCGGCCCGTGGGGCGGCGGCGGCCTACTCGGCGACGAGCTGCCGCAACAGCGGACCGTACTCCGGATGCGCCAGCGCAGAGGCGAATTGCGCGGTCAGATAGTCGGCCGGATTGCCGGTGTCGTACCAGCGCCCGCGAATCACCTGGCCGTACACCGGATTCTCGGCGGCGAAGACATTGATGGCATCGGTCAGATACACCTCGCCGGTGCGGTGGGTGTACCAGTTGTCGACCTGCTTGCGCAGTTCGGCGATGATGCCCGGGGTGACCACGTAGCCGCCGATGGCGGCGAAGGAGGACGGGGCGTCTTCCGGCTTGGGCTTCTCCTTCAGGCCGCTGATCCGCATCAGACCCTCGCCGACCGTCTCCTCGACCACCGGGACGCCGTAGCGCTGTGACTCGGACGGATCCATCGGCATGAGCGCCAGTACCGGCGCGTTGGTCTTCTCGTAGGCGTCGATGAGCTGCTGGGCGCGCGGCACCTCGGCGACGAAGACGTCGTCGGGCCACAGCACCAGCATGGGCTCGTTGCCCAGGTGGCGGGCCGCGTTCAGCACCGGGGTGCCGTTGCCGTACGGGCCGTGCTGGTCCAGGTAGGTGATGTGGCCCTGCCGGCTCAGCTCACCGACCTCCTCGACCGCGTCGGCGAAGGCGGTCTTGCCGTCCGCGCGCAGCTGAGCGACCAGGGCGGGGTTGGGGCGGAAGTGATCCTGGATCAACGACTTTCCGCCGCTGACCACGATGGTGATGTCGGTGATGCCGGAGGCCACGAGCTCGCGGACGGTGTGTTCGATGACGGGCTTATCGCCCACCGCGAGCATTTCCTTCGGGATCGCCTTGGTCAGCGGCAGCAGGCGCGAGCCGATACCCGCTGCGGGAATCACGGCCTTGCGAATCGTCATGGACGAATCATCACACATCCGGCGGGTCGTGCCTGTCGGTAGTCGCTTGTAGATTTCCCGGTGTGAACACGTCTGCCGACCCCGCGAACCGGGACATCATGCCTGGTGGAGTCGGTTGTGCAGGGCCGGAGGGCAGGGGCGGCGGGCCTGCCGGGGCGGGCGCGGACACACAGCAAATCGACAGCGGGTCCCGAGGTACGGGACAGCGGCGGTGGGTGCTCCATATAGATATGGACGCGTTCTTCGCCTCGGTCGAGCAACTGACCCGCCCGACCCTGCGCGGGCGGCCGGTGCTCGTGGGCGGCATGGGCGGACGCGGCGTGGTGGCGGGGGCCAGCTACGAGGCGCGGGTGTTCGGGGCGCGCTCGGCCATGCCCATGCATCAGGCGCGGCGGCTGGTCGGCGGGGCGGCGGTGGTGATCCCGCCGCGCGGGGCGGTGTACGGCGAACTCAGCGGGCAGGTCTTCGATACCCTGCGGACCCGGATCCCGGTGCTGGAGACACTGTCGTTCGACGAGGCGTTCGGGGAACCCGCGGAACTGGCCGGGGCCACTCCGGCGCGGGTGCTCGAATTCTGCGAGGAGTTGCGGACGGCGGTGCGGGAACGCACCGGCCTGGTGGCCTCGGTCGGGGCGGGCAGCGGCAAGCAGCTCGCCAAGATCGCCTCCGGGCTGGCCAAACCCGATGGGGTGCGGGTGATTCCGGCGGCCGAGCAGGACGGGTTCCTGTCCGCGCTGCCGGTGCGCAAACTGTGGGGGATCGGGCCGGTGGCCGAAAGCCGGTTGCGCTCACTGGGAATCGAGACCGTGGGGGCGCTGGCGGCGCTGCCGGAGTCGGAGGCGTCCTCGATTCTCGGCGGCAGCATCGGGGTGGCGCTGCACCGGCTGGCCCGCGGCATCGACGACCGGCCGGTGGCCGAGCGCGCGGAGGCCAAGCAGATCAGCGCCGAAACCACCTATGAGACCGACATTCTCACCCTCGCCCAGCTGCGCCCGGCCATCGACGCCATGGCCGCCTCCGCCCATCGGCGGCTCACCACCGATGGCCGCGCGGCGCGCACCGTGGTGCTCAAGCTCAAGAAGACCGACATGAGCATCGTGACCCGCTCCTCCACGCTGCCCTACGCCACCGAGGATCTCGCCACCCTCACCGCCGCCGCGCAGCGGTCCGCCCTGGACCCGGCCGAGATCGGGCCGATTCGCCTGGTGGGAGTGGGTTTCGCCGGGCTCTCGGAGATCCGGCAGGAATCGCTGTTCCCCGAGTTGGATCAGACGGTCGATACCGATGGCGCGGTCTCCGAGGAGCCCACCTTTGCGGTGCCCGAGGGCCCGGATCCGGTGGTGCCGCCCGCGACTCGCTCCTTCGCCGTCGGAACCTGGTACCCGGGACTCGATGTCGAACACCCCGAATTCGGGCACGGCTGGGTGCAGGGCGCGGGCCACGGGGTCGTGACCATCAGGTTCGAAACCCGTTCCACGGGGCCGGGTCCTGCCCGCACGTTCCCCGCCGAAGATCCCGACCTCACCCGTGCCGACCCACTGGGCAGCCTGCGCTGAGCGGTTCCGGCGCCAACCGGGGTACGGGAGCGGGTCCGTCTTTCCTCACTTTTCGGGGCTATCGGGGCTTGTCCCACCGTTAAGGCCCGAATGCGCGAATTATGAGGATTCAGCCTGAAAATGCCGCGCCGTCCGGCGCGCAGGCGGCTTCTGAGACGCCACGTTGGTAGTGTCGCGTGTCGTGCAGCGCCGCCGGTCGGGTGTAGCTGGCACGTTGTCGAACGGACCTACTCGAACGCAAAGGACGAGCAGTTGAAGCTTCAGAAGACTGGACGCATCGCGGTCGCCGCACTGGCTGTCGTGACCGTACTCGGGCTGTCGGCGTGTGGGAGCGGTGACAAGAAGGAGAGCAAGCCCGCCAAGGTCACCACCTCCAAGACCACCGCGGCGCAGACGAACTACCCGCCGGCCCCGACCGCGGCGGACCTGAACACCGAACTGCAGAAGGCACTGGACCCGAGCATCCCCGACGCGGAGAAGCTCGACATGCTGCAGGGCGTCTCGGCCGACCCGAGCCTGCCCAGCCGGCTGGCGGAGGCCTACAAGCAGAACAACGCCACCATCACCGTCACCAATGTGACCGATCTGGGCAACGGCACCATCACCGCCGACGCCCAGGTCGCGATCAACGGCGGCGCGCCGCAGCAGGCCGTCGTGCCCTTCGTGGCCGAGGACGGCAAGTGGAAGGTCCAGAAGGAATGGGTCTGCAACGCACTCTCGCTGGCCAACCAGACCTCCCCGGCCTGCAGCTAGTCCCGTGTGACCGGTCCGGCATCGAACAGCGGATGCCGGACCGGGTTTTGCCTGTCCCACACGGAGTTTCGTCAAGAAGACCGCGAAACCTGTCAGGGCGGCGTTAATTCGGGGTCGCCGGTCTGTTGCGCGGCCCGCACCCGTTGCCATCGTTGATCTTCCGTCCATCGGCGAAAGGGCAACAGTGGCAACGAAAGTCGGCGTTAATCCTGGTCGGCTGCGTGGTGCCGCAGGGCAGATGCAGGATCTCGAAAACCGCGTCAACGGCATTCTCGCCACCCTGGAACAGGCGCTGTCCGCCAAGGGCGCGGCCTGGGGCGACGACAGCTACGGCAGCACCTTCGCCGACGGCGGACAGGGGTACGCCGCGGCGCACGCCAATCTGCGGGACGGACTCCGCACTATGGCAACGACCCTGGGGTCGTACGCGTCCGGGCAGAACGAGGCCGCGGACACTCTGGAGGGGATGGACCACGGCAACGCTGTCCGCTACCGGTAGACCGGCCGCCATTGTCCATCGATATTCCGGGTGAACTGCAGTGGCTGGGCTGGGTCGCGGGTTCGGCCTGGCCGCAGGGCGACGAAGACGCGATGTGGGACATCGCCTCCGACTGGAGCACCGCCGCGCGCCAATTGCGTGACCTGATACCCGAACTGGAGGCCGCCAAGAAGGCCACCATCGCGGCCTACCCGTGGGGCGACGGTCTCGAGGCCATGGTCACAGCCCTGAACAACCTCGATTCGGGCCCGCAGTCCTTCCAGGCGCTGGCCGACATCCTCGATCAGGTTTCCGAGGCGGCCGACGGCCTCGGCACCGAGATCGAGTACACGAAGATCATGATCCTCTCCGCTCTCGGCATGCTCGCCGTGGAGATCGCACTGGCGTGGTGCTTCCCGCCCACCGCGCCCGCGGAGGAGGCCGCGGCCACCCTGATCACGCGCACCGCCGTGCGGCTGCTGGGCGAGCGTGCGGTCTCCGCCATCGCCCGCTACGCGGAGAAACTGGGCGTGGCCGCGCTGGCCCGCTTCCTCGCGAAACATGTCGTCATCAGCACCGTTCTGGGCGCTGGTCAGGACGTCGCCATCCAGGGTCTGCAGATCGCCGAGGGCCACCGCAAGGGCATGGATTGGGAACGGGTCGGCATGACCGCCCTCACGGCGGCCGCCGCGGGCGCGGTCGGCGGACCCGCCGGTGAGATCTTCGGCAAGGCCGCCACCCGACTTCCGTTCGCGGGCAACCCCTTCGGCAATGCGGTTCGCGGCGCCCTCGTCGGCACCGGTGCGGGCATCGCGGGAGCCTTTGCCTCGTGGGGCGTGGGCGGCCTCCCCACCCTGATCACCAAGGGCACCACGGACGGCTGGACCTGGGACCCCCGGCTGCTGACCAGCGCCACCTCCTACGGCGTCCTGACCGGTGGCGCCAAGGGCTTCCGCCTGCCCACCTCTGGCGGCGTCCACCGGGGTCCCTTCGAGGCGCCCTCGGGCGCGCGCACGAACATGCCTACCGGGGGCGACGGCAGCGCCCCGGCCCCCCATCCGGAACCGGCGACGACCTCCCACCCGACGGCCACGCCCGATCCGTCGGGCACGCCCGCGGGGACCCCGCACCCCCAATCCACGGCCGCGGGCCTGTCCACCGGCGATCCCGGCGCGCAAACCCACACGTCCGCAACCAGTTCCACCACGGAATCGCCCCGCCCCCTCACCAACCTGTTCGGCGACCCCGGCACACGCCTCGAACCCTCGTCCTCCCCGGACCCGGGTACGCGCGGAACCAGTTCGCCTGCCATCGAGCCGGGTTCACGCGGCGGCACCCCGCCCGGCCCGGAGCCGCAGTCCGAGCGGCCGCGCACGGCTGCCGAAGCGCTGGATTCGGCTCGCGCACTGCTGCGTTCGCTGGGCGTCGATCCGGAAGGAATGAGCCCAGAGCACATGGGCCGAGCCGGTATGGACGCGGTCATGCGCCGCACGGCCGAGCTGTCGGATACGCAGGCCCGCCTCGACGAGGAGATCCTGCGCCCGGACAAGTACTTCGAGGAGCGCGAAGGCATCCAGCAGCGCCTGCGCGATCTGGGAGACCTCCGCAGGCAACTACGCGCCGACCTCGACGACTACCGTCGAGCCGGCCAGGCCGAAAACCCTGCCACCCCAGCCCGTCCCGCTCCGGAGTCCGGCGGTCCTGTGCGGGGTCAGTAC